>CAZIDT010000102.1:0-5903 GCA_964537855.1 uncultured Nitrosomonas sp. | reverse complement strand
ATTTATAAATTCATAAAAATAATAAGTATTGCAGAAATTCAGCTAATACCTTGTTGATTTGGTCTTACGCTATTACACCAAACCAAAAAAGCGGATGCAAAGTCTGATCGCTTGCTATCCATCGAAGGTGTGACATCATTTTGTAAAAAATCTACTATACGCTTGCCTTAACTTGGATTCCTCTAGAAATCAATTCACGACTCGATCAACATTAAAGGCTATTTTATTGAAAAGCGATAGTTCACCTTTACCAGAAGAACGTATGACCGGCCTTCATGAATTTGAAAAGGTATTGATTCTTTACAATCCCATTTCCAGTGCGGGTAACACGGCTGAGTTAGCAAGCGATTTTGAAGATTTTCTCACCAAACAGCACTTTGCTGTATCGGTTTATGAATCAGCAAGAAAAATGAAATCCTATCAACGGATCTTGGCTGAGATTAGCGCGAGTGATTTAATCGTGGTGATAGGGGGCGATGGAACCGTTAGAAAATTGCTGCCGTTACTGAGCCAAACTCAAACACCGCTATATGTAGTACCGGGAGGAAATGAGTCGCTGATAGCGCGATCCTATGGAATGTCGACGCAGTGTACTGATTTATTGCAAGCAATGACGACAGGAAAATACTTGGAGCAATATTATGGGTTAATTTCAGGTGAGGACATTCAAGGAAATAAGCCTTTCTTTATCATGGCCTCAATGGGCTTTGATTCATTAACGATCAAACGGATCGGTAAACGTAAAGGACCAATCAATGACGCGGCTTATGTCTGGTGTGGTTTGAATGCATTGGTATCGTTGCATCACCCTGTAGTTTCCGTTCTCGTGGATGGAAAACTAGTAATTGATCAGCAGTTAGGCTATTTGATCGTTGCCAACAGTGCTGCTTATGCGAGAAATTTGCAACTGGTACCAGAGGCCAATCCATCCAATATGGAGTTGGTTCTGGGTTTTCTACCCAGAGCCAAACATCAGCACGAATGGGTTAAGCTGACGCGTATGCTGCAGCACAAACCCGCTAGTTTACCGATGCAATATGTTTCAGGAAAACAAATAACCTTGACCTTGCATCATCCATCCTATCCGTTACAGGTCGATGGTGATTATTTCCGGAATCGGGATGTCCAAGCAGGAACAACGATAGATTTTAGCATTCATCCTGAGCCGATTCGGGTTCTGGTCCCTCCGGCGTATTACTACCAATCATCGGCTATTAAAAGTGCTTAGCTTCTAAAGGCAGATTCATTAGTGGCTATTTTGTTATGGGGTAATTTCCCAGCCATGACATGCTGCAATTGCTTAAGGTAGGTATGGGGATGCACTTCGAGCGAGTGTCTTGGCCGCCCTAAAAATTGTTTTGACCAATGAGTGCCTTCAGTTAAGGCGAGTGAACGCCAATTATTAGGGAGCTGAATGTGTTGCGTTAGCAGTAAGCCAAGCAATTTTGCTTGTACTTCAGTTAGTGTCCAAAGGCAACCTTGCGGTTGCAATAAACCGATAAAGCATAAATTGGCATGCTCAGGATCAAACATTCTTAAGTAAAGGGGAATGGTGAGCGATGTTTCCCAATCCATTAAACCTTTTGGGAAAAAAGGAAATGCAATTTGATATCCAGTGGCTGCGAGGATGATATCGTATTGCGCAAACGACTCATCGCTGAAATAAACGGTTTGATCGACAATGCGGTCTATTGCTTTACGGGGTTTGATTTTTCCCTCACGAATGTGCGGTAACAATTCTGAATTCAGGGTAGGGTGAGCTTGCCTCGGCGGAAAAGTCGGCTCCGGTAATTGATAATCTTGGTAATGCCCAATTTGTGAGCGCAAAATCATTTTTTGAATTCCATCCTGGAACCATTGGGGTAACCAATCAAAACCCGAAGCAAAGGTATCAGTGGGTTTTCCCATAATATATTTGGGGATGATATATTGCGGAGAACGCAGGCTTAGATCAACTTGAGCGGCTACGCGGCTGATATCCACAGCACAATCGCAACCTGAATTGCCCGCACCGACTACCAGTACGCGCTTGTTTTCAAATCCACGATTGGTTTTATAATCGCGTACATGGAGATAGGTACCACGGAATTGATCTTTCCAGTCGGGATGGCGCGGAACGGTCAAGTGACCATTGGCAACTACCAGATAATCGTAGATCTGCTCAGTGCCATCACTCAATGTGAGTTTCCAACGATCATCGAGTGTTTTATCTGCTTGTGTTACGCCGAGATTGAATCGAATAAATTTTTCTAACCCAAAATGTCGGGCATACGCTTGAAAATAGGCCAGGATTTGTTCATGACTGGGGTAATCTGGGTAATTAGTCGGCATGGGAAAATCACTGAACTGCGACATCGCTTTGCTCGAAATGGTTCGAGTAGCTTGATAAAGGCTACTATAGCCAGGCTTTTCAGTGTAGGCCCAATTTCCACCCAACCGATCAGTTTTCTCGAAGCAGGTGATATCGGTTAAGCCGGCAGCAGCAAGTTGTTTAATGGCGCTAAGACCAGAACAACCGGCGCCAATGATCGCGATTTTCATGGGTTTGTGAGTTAGCTGAAAGACAAAGGGTTGTGTAACAGTCAGTATAATGCACAAGGTTAACCAGACTGTAGGTGATTAAAGAAAACGTTTGCATTTAAGCAACGCTTCCTTTAGTTTTAAGAGCATCAATCGAATCGTAGAGGAGCCCTGGCATGCAAAAATATTTCGGTTATCTCGTAGCAGTTGTATCGCTTGTTCTAACAGGGTGTGGCTATAACACCTTGCAGTCGACCGACGAGCAAATCAAAGCAAGCTGGTCAGAAGTGGTGAATCAATATCAACGCAGGGCGGATTTGATACCCAATCTCGTCAATACCGTGAAAGGATTTGCTGAGCAGGAAAAAGACGTTTTGCTCGGTGTTACCAATGCGCGATCAAAGGTGACAGGTATTCAAGCGACACCTGAGCTCGTCAATGATCCGGAAGCGTTTACCAAATTCCAGGCGGCCCAGGGAGAATTATCCAACGCCCTATCGCGTTTGATGGTGGTCGTGGAGAATTACCCGCAACTCAAATCTGATGCCAATTTCAGAGAGCTACAAGCGCAATTGGAAGGTACTGAAAATCGCATTGCCGTGGCGCGGAATCGTTATATCAAGGCAGTGCAAGACTATAACGTGACAGTCCGATCGTTTCCCAGCAATTTGACTGCAATGTTGTTCGGCTTCCAAACCAAACCAAACTTTACGGTGGAAAATGAACAAGCCATTTCAGTTGCCCCCAAAGTAGATTTTGGCGCGCCTGCTAAAGCGCAATAATCATTTGCGTCACCCTTGATGAATAGTTTGCTGCGGTTATCAATTACTTCATTTCCAGCATGGCTCAGTTGCTTGCTGGTTCTGTTATGGGGGTTTGTCGCGATTGCCAACGCAGAAGTGGCGATTCCACCCCTTAAATCAAGGGTGACGGATTTAACGCATACGCTATCCTCTCAGGAAGCGGGCCAGCTTGAACAACAACTTGCCCAGTTCGAAGCAAGCAAAGGGAGTCAAGTCGCACTGTTAATCGTGCCATCGACGCAACCTGAAACCATCGAGCAATATGCAATCCGTGTGGTCGATACCTGGAAATTGGGCAGAAAGGGTATCGATGATGGGGTGCTGTTGCTCGTGGCTAAAAATGATCGGGCGTTACGCATTGAAGTCGGCTATGGGTTAGAAGGCATCCTGCCCGATGCCGTGGCAAAACGTATCATCGAAGAAACCATCGTGCCCGCCTTTCGGCAAGGGCAATTTTTTGGTGGTGTACAAGCAGGGATCACTCAAATTATCCGTGTTGTACAGGGTGAATCGTTGCCGCCTGCTAAGCCAATGACCCCAGGGATTAATGTGATACTAGAAAATAGCATACCGATCTTGGTAGTGTTTTTAGTGCTAGGTAAGGTATTGCAAGCCATGTTTGGCCGTATGTTTGGGGCGAGTGTGACGGGTGCGATTGCAGGATCGATCGTCTGGTTGATTTTTTCTTCATTAGCCGCAGCAGCCCTGATCGCCATCATCGTATTTGTGATCAGCTTATTTGAAGATACTGGGCGTGGCATTTATCGAGGTGGGCGAGGCGGACATTGGCCAAGTGGCGGATGGGGTGGAGGTGGTGGTTTCGGTGGAGGAGGGGGATTCAGTGGTGGCGGCGGTGGATTTGGGGGCGGTGGCGCTTCCGGGCGTTGGTAATCAAAAGGGGGCACCATGAATTGGTTACGGATTTCTCGACATCTCATCACCGGTCAGCTCAGTATTCGCCGTGCGTTTCCTGAAGCAGCCTTGGATCGGATTGAACAAGCCATCAAAGCTTCTGAGCATAGCCACGATGGCGAAATCGTATTTGCCGTGGAAGCAGCATTGGATCTTGCCTCGTTGTTGAAAGATAAACCCGCACGGGAGCGCGCCATCGATGTGTTCTCGCTGCTGCGGGTATGGGATACCGAGTTTAACAATGGCGTGCTGATTTATGTATTGATGGCGGACCATGACGTGGAAATCATTGCCGATCGCGGTATTCATGCCCAGGTAGGCCAAGCCGGTTGGGAAAGCATCTGTCAATCGATGGAATCAGCGTTTCATCAGGGCCAGTTTGAGCAGGGGCTCTTAACCGGAATCGCAGCGATCACGCAGCAGCTACAGACTTTCTTTCCTTCCTCGAATCGAGGCAGAATCAACGAATTACCCAACAAGCCCGTCATTCTGAAATAAATCGTTTCAATTCGCAGCGCGAGCGTTAAACGAAAGTCCCCTCTACGTAATACCAACGCTGGTCAAGCTGGATAAAGCGACTGATTTCATGTAGCCGCTGCGCTCGACCGTTGATTTTATAGCGTGCTACAAATTCAACGATCGCTTGATCAGGCGCAGTGAGTTCATGGTGCTTGACGTCCAGCCCCAACCATTTAGTTTGAGCATCGGGCGCCAAGTTGAGCTTCTCCGGGCGAGTCGATGGGTGCCACGTGGCGAGCACATAATCTTCACGTTTCAATACATAGGCGCTATAGCGCGAGCGCATCAACGCCTCAGCCGAAGGAGCGGGTTGGTCGTGGTCTAAGTGTTTACCACAACACTGCGGGTACTTTTTTCCGCTGCAACAAGGGCAACTCATCTCGTCGGTTTTCATGGTATGAATGATGCAAGATATACAGGTCGATCAAAGTGATTGATGATTAGCTAATAGCCGAGTAATGTATTTGACATTCCTCTGGGATTCTTTTATTTTCAGGGCATTCCTATTCGTTGCGCTATTTTAATTCAACCGCAAGTAACCATGTCAAAGATTTTCCTGAGCCATTCCAGCGTTAACAATGCCGAGGCTTTGGCATTAGCGCAATGGTTAACGGAAAATGGCTGGGATGATTATTTTCTCGATATCGAACCCCAAAAGGGGCTCTCACCGGGGCAGCGTTGGCAAGATGCGCTCAAACAGGCTGCTGATCGCTGTGAAGCGGTTATTTTTTTAATCTCGCCAGCTTGGCGAGATTCGAAATGGTGTTTGGCAGAGTTTCTGCTTGCTAAGCAATTGGGTAAAGCGATCTTTGGTGTATTGATCGAAACCACACCCCTCGATACCCTGCCAACGGAAATGACCGCTGAGTGGCAACTGTGCGATTTAGTACAAGGTGACAAACGTTGTACTTTTCCGGTCGCGCATGATCCGATCGTGCCACCGACATCGGTTTCTTTCTCAGAAGCCGGATTATCACGTTTTAAGATCGGCTTACAGCGCGTTGGATTGGAAGCCAGTTATTTTTCGTGGCCACCGCCCCATGAACCTAATCGATTACCCTATCGAGGCCTGAAAACCTTGGAAGCCGACGATGCTGCGGTATTTTTTGGGCGAGATAGCGAAATCGTGCGCGGCTTGGACAGTCTACG
>CAZIDT010000101.1:0-5904 GCA_964537855.1 uncultured Nitrosomonas sp. | reverse complement strand
CTCATAATCCCTTGGTCGTAGGTTCAAGTCCTACCAGACCCACCATAAAATTAGTAGCCTAGTATGATAGGCTTCTTATCAATATTGTTGATGCTCCTCCGTGTAGGATTTTTTGGGAAAATTTAAGAAATCTGAGCGGAGAGAACTCAGCCTGGAAATATTTAGCAAGGAATTAATCACTTGCACGCTTACATGAGTTGTTACAATGGTCAGTGTATTTATGGTAAATGGTGTTGAGACACCAATAGAATCTGAAAAAGGTTTTAATTAAGTATTCGGATTTATTTAGCCAAGATACTCCTGGATAACATATTAGATCTTGTGCTACAAACGCTGACAGTTTATAAGTTTTCTGTACACCTTGTTTGCAGGGCTTTATTGATTGAATCAAAATGACTAAACTAACTACTATGAGATAGTTTCTACTTATAAGTGTAAGGTGTTCAAATTTGATTTAACCCAAAAGTTTCATAATATTTTAAAGCTTGTACCACAACCAAGAAAGAAGTCGGGTTTCAAAGTCGCGTTGATTTGTACCGCTGTTGCTTTAAGTCTGACGTTGAACCGTTATCTTGGTGATTATCGTTTTATCTTAAGCTTGCTGCACAATATGGAATTATATGAACTGAATGCAATATTCAGCTCATTCATGCTTGATCACCACAATGCCCAGTTGCACCAGTTACTTTATTGGGCTGCTTCAATTATTTTGTTTTATTTCATTTCTCCAATTCTCTTAATCGTGTTTATTTTAAAAGAGCGACTAACGGAATATGGATTCGCAATTCATTTTAGCTGGGATAGCTATAGGCCTTATTTGCATATGTTGATCATCATGGTTCCTATCATAGGTTATTTTTCAGGGACTCAAAGCTTCTTAGCAGGCTATCCATTCTACTCAGTTGAACGCACGGAACAGTTATATCCCAATTTTATTATTTGGCAGTTTTTTTACTTTCTACAATTTATCGCACTCGAATTTTTGTTTCGGGGTTTTTTATTACATGGAACTAAAGGAAAATTTGGATTCTATGCCATCTTTGTGATGATGATTCCATATTGTATGATCCACTTCGGAAAGCCGCTGGCTGAAACAATTGGAGCAATTGTGGCTGGTATTGTGTTAGGCATCATGAGTTTGAAAACTCGAAGCATCTGGCCTGGTGTCATGCTGCATTATGGAATTGCCATTATGATGGATTTATCGGTTTTATACCGGAAAGGAATGCTACTCCAGGGATAATCTGCGTATCAATCTTATTTTGATTGCTGTTAAAAATTATTTTATTTGAACAAATTTACCTTCCTGCCTAGTGTATTTGTCTTGATCTAATCAGCAGAGTTAAAAATAACCATGGATTAGAGTACTGTTCTGCACATCGCTTTTCTTCCTATTCACACATAATTTATAAAAATTTTTGCATAGAAAGGAGAAAAGATGAGCGCGAGTGCTGAAGCAGGAAGCCCTGCAAAAGAAAGTACAGGCGGTAAGAAAAAAATGGTAATGCTTATCCTAGTCGCGATTTTATCTATTGGCGCTGGAGTCGGTGGTACTTGGTACTTTATGCAAAGCCAGCAAGGCGAAGAAGATGAGGAACCCAAGAAAAAAAAGAAGAAAAAACCCACCGAGTTTATTAAATTCGAGCCTTTCACAGTTAATCTTCATCCAGAAGAAGATGGTGAGCGCCATTATCTTCAGGTGGAAATCTCTCTAAAAGTCAATCAAACCGAAGTTGTAGGCATTGTTAAAGAAAAAATGCCAGAAATTAGGAATAAAACACTGCTATTACTTTCGAGTAAGAAAGCTTCCGAAATTTTCACACTTGAAGGTAAGCAACAACTGGGTAAATCCATCGTAGAAGAAATCCAATTAATTGTGGGAGACGAAGATTTTAATGAAGATATTAAAGAAACTCTGTTTATTTCGTTCATTATTCAGTAATTGATATTAACCTATGGCTGAGAATTTTCTTTCTCAAGATGAAGTTGATGCATTGCTGAGCCAAGCAGGTATCGGTGATGATAAACCGGAAGAGGGGAATGCGGCCCCAAGAAGCTCTGTCGCTCCAGAGGGTATTCGTCCCTATAATATGGCTACCCAAGAACGGATTGTTCGTGGTCGTATGCCAACTTACGAAATTATTAATGCACGATTTGCTAGATTGTTACAGATTGGGCTTTACAATTTCATGCATCGTGCAGCTGATATTTCACCTGGCACGATGAAAACGATCAAATATAGTGAATTTATAAGATCCCTGGTTGTACCGACCAATATGAATTTGGTTAGCATGAAGCCGCTACGTGGTACAGCCTTAATTGTTTTTGATCCCAAGCTCATTTTCTTGGTTATTGATAATTTATTTGGTGGAGATGGCCGCTTTCATTGGCGAGTTGAAGGTAGAGAGTTCACGCTGACCGAACAGCGCATTATTTCACGATTACTCGAAGTTGTTTACGAAGATTATCAAAAATCATGGAAATCAGTATACCCCATTGCAGTTGAGCAAGTCCGTACAGAAATGAATCCCCAGTTTGCGAGCATTGCCACACCGGGTGAGATTGTTATCGCGACAACATTCACAGTCGATATTGGTGGAACAGGGGGAGAGTTTCATACTTGCATTCCTTATACCATGCTTGAGCCTATACGCGATACGCTTAGTAGCACTTTGCAAGGTGATCAATTAGAACTTGATAAACGGTGGGTTAGGTCATTAACTAAGCAGGTACAAAGTGCTGAAGTAGAGCTAATAGCGAATATTGGTCATGCAAAGGTTACCTTGAATCAGATTTTGAATATGCAAGAGGGGGATGTCGTCGCATTGGATATTCCAGACACTGTTACTGCTCTCGCTGATGGCGTGCCATTATTGGAATGTCAATATGGTGTTCTTAATGGGCAATACGCATTGAAAGTCAAATCGATTCTTTCCCATTCTGAAAATTCTACGGAGTAAGTTATGAGTGAAGCAGAGCAAACAGAAAAACCAATTGAAACAGATGATTGGGCGCAAGCCATGGAAGAACAGGCATCAACTAGTTCAGAGCCCGTTACAACACCCGAAAGTAATCATCAATCGATAGCGAGCGATACACTGACAGCATCAACGCCTGTTTTCGAGGAGTTCTCAAAAGATAATGTGTTAAATAATGCCAAGAATGATATTGATATTATTCTTGATATACCAGTTCAACTAACAGTCGAGCTAGGGCGAACACGGATTGCAATCCGGAATTTATTACAACTAGCACAAGGCTCAATCGTTGAGTTAGATGGAATGGCAGGTGAGCCTATGGATGTTTTAGTGAACGGTTGCCTAATTGCACAGGGTGAGATCGTGGTAGTCAATGAAAAATTTGGAATCCGTTTAACGGACATTATTACCCCGAGCGAACGAATACGGAAGCTTAATCGATAATGCTAAAAATTTATTTTTTACTACTATTTCTCGTGATGAATTTGCGAGTAACGCTCCGAGCAGAAGAGCTTGCTAAACCTGATGTAGTTACTATGCCATCACTCGTAACAGGGAGCAGTGTATTACACATGTTTTTGGCTCTATTGCTGGTATTGGCAGTAATTGGGGTAATTGCTTGGTTACTTAAACGTTTTGGAATAGGAGCTGGTAATCAGTCTAACTTGATTAAAGTTGTTGCTGCAGCGGCAGTCGGGCAACGAGAACGAATCGTTATCGTTGAGATTGCAAATGCTTGGTTAGTCCTCGGTGTTGCGCCTGGACATATTAATCTTCTGCATCAAACGGAGAAGATGGTTATCAAACCAGCGAGCGATCAATCGAATGCTCAGGGAGCGAATGATTTTTTCGCTCAGTTACAAAAGAATATTAAGAAGCAACAAGATGAATAACCATCGTATTGTAAATAGGTGGAAAATAATGGTTGACCAAAGACAAGTAATGCTTCAATGGTACCAATTGCTATTATTTTTATTGGTAATAGTTCTTTGTATGATAGCTTTTCCTGCTTCTGCCCAGCAGTCAAGCTTTCCAGCATTTACCAGTACACCGACCCAGAATGGTGGAACTGCCTATACATTAAGTGTACAGACACTTCTTTTATTCACGACCTTAACATTTATACCTGCACTTATCCTGATGATGTCAAGTTTTACACGAATCATCATCGTGTTGTCATTGCTACGGCTTGCACTCGGAACCCAATCTTCCCCACCTAATCAAGTATTAATTGGATTGACATTATTTCTTACTTTGTTTGTGATGTCGCCTGTAATTGATCGTATCTATAACGAAGCTTATTTACCCTTCTCACAAGATAAAATTAATTTATTTGAAGCTGGTGAAAAAGCAAGTGTGCCCCTTAAAGCTTTTATGCTGCGCCAGACACGAGAAACAGATCTGGCGTTGTTTACACAAATATCGAATAGTGCGGAGATTGAGAGTCGCGAGGAAGTGCCTTTAAAAATTTTAGTTCCTGCTTATATCACGAGCGAGCTTAAAACAGCATTTCAAATAGGTTTTATTGTTTTCATCCCTTTTTTGATCATTGATATGGTCGTAGCCAGTGTATTAATGGCGATGGGTATGATGATGTTATCGCCCATGATCATTTCACTTCCATTTAAATTAATGTTGTTCGTGTTAGTAGATGGATGGCATTTGTTGATCGGTTCGCTGACCCAGAGTTTTTATACTTAAAGGATAATAGGTAATGAGTCCAGAAAGTGCTATTACCATTGGTAGACATGCGTTAGAGATTACGTTTATGGTTTCTGCACCCCTCTTATTTGCTGCTTTGGTGACAGGGCTGATCGTGAGTATTTTTCAGGCAGCGACGCAAATCAATGAAATGACACTATCGTTTATTCCCAAGCTTTTGATTATGTTTGCAGTGATGGTGTTAGCAGGGCCTTGGATGCTGAGTATCATGATGGACTATGTGCAAAGACTGTATGCTAATATTCCTTGGTTGACGACGGGTTAGTTGTAGAAGTAATTAAAATTACTGATTCACGCCATGATCAGTTTCACTTATGCCGAGCTCAGCACATTCTTAGCGAGTTTTATTTGGCCACTTAGTAGAATTCTAGCGTTTATTTCAAGCGCACCCATCCTCAGTCATCGTAGTATACCCACACAAGTCAAAATAGGTTTTGCACTCCTGTTAACTCTGATCGTTGTACCAACTTTACAATCTTTACCATCGGTGGATCCCGGTTCTGAAATGGGTTTCTTGATCTTGATGCAACAGGTTGTTATTGGCTTAGCAATGGGATTTGCCATGAGAGTTATCTTTGTTGCTATTGAGATGGCAGGTGAAATAATTGGTTTGCAAATGGGACTCGGCTTTGCCCTTTTTTTCGATCCTCAGAATTCAGGCCAAGTCCAGTTGATAGGGCGTTTTCTGGGGCTGATTGCTCTTTTAGTTTTTCTTGCAATTGATGGCCACTTACAAATGATTGCAATTCTTGCGCAAAGCTTTAGTGTTTTGCCGATCGGAATAGCGGGTATGCCTTCGTTATCGTTTAGTGTTTTAGCAAATTGGGGAAGTGAGATTTTTTTGTTAGGCATGAAGCTATCGCTCCCGATTTTAACGACGCTGCTCATTGCAAACTTGGCGCTAGGCATTCTAACAAGAGCTGCGCCGCAGTTGAATATTTTTGCGGTTGGTTTCCCGCTGACGTTAGCAATTGGTTTGGCGATGATGTCTTTGGTATTGCCTTATTATTTGCCTATCCTTGAGCATATGTTTCAGAATGGATTGCGGATCATGCTGGACATAATAACGCCGACCACTTCAGAACTACCGCGTACAGAGTAATATCAGCGGTAGTTTTAGGAAGTTCAATTTTGTAAACAGATAGTATTTCCCCCTTTCTTCTAACAATTGTTTTGCTAAAGAAATTGATACTGTAATACTTAA
>CAZIDT010000100.1:0-5905 GCA_964537855.1 uncultured Nitrosomonas sp. | reverse complement strand
GTTTTAATTTCAGCAGAACATGGTGAAGCTGTAGCGTATGCACTATGGAAACTGCAAGAACGCGGCCGTATGTTCGTGAACCCAGGCGATCCAGTTTATGAAGGCATGGTCATTGGTATTCATAGTCGCGATAATGATCTCGTGGTCAATCCCATCAAAGGTAAACAGTTGACCAATATTCGTGCATCCGGTCATGATGAGGCTGTAGTATTAACACCTCCCATTCAGCTCACGCTCGAATCAGCGGTTGAATTTATTGCTGATGATGAGTTAGCAGAGATTACGCCCAAGAGTATTCGAATTCGCAAACGTCACTTGCAAGAACATGAGCGCAAACGTGCTGCGCGCTCGGCGGCTTAATCAGTCATATCTAGCAATCCGCATTGATAAGCCCAATCTCAATGCGGACGATAGGTTTCAGTATCGACACCCCATAATCTCATAATGCTGGAAAGATTCTTCGGTTATCAGAATTCTCCAGAAAACACTTAAGTTCAACTCCAACCCGTAATCTAAAAAATTTTCGTTTTTTACACAAGGATTACCGGTAATTGCCTGTAACCACGTTGTCTTATTTACTCCTATAATTCCATATCCTCATCAGATGATCATTGATATATTTGGTTAACCTACTTTGATAAGGAATTGATTTGCTTCTAATACAAGACGATCGCAAAATCAGTATCATAGGAGGCCTACTCCTGCTAGGATTAACATTAGCAACGGGAATGGCTGTCTATAATGTGATGCGCCAACAGATTGAGTCTACCTTAGGCCGAGGGCTCGATGTTGCCCTGCAAGGTAAAGCTCGCTTATTTGAAAGTCAAATTGCCGAAGGTCTTTCAGCTACTCGCGCTATTGTGAATCGTCCATTTTTGATCCACTCGCTTGAGCAAATTAAAGCTCAACCTAGTAACATTAAAGCATTACAAGATTTACAACGGAATGTAGATTCATTGCTACTTGCAGATTTCACAGCTGCATCAATTTCCGATAATGAACATAAAGAATTAGCGCGTGTTGGTAAATTCTCACCCGATCACACGCCTAAATTACCCATTAGCATACGATCGAGTGCATGGTTATACTGGAACAATGGATTTGTACTCAGAACAACCAAAGATATTCTTGATCAAGCTGGAACAAAAGTTGGTAGCCTTACAACTGAGAAAGATCTGCCCCAATTAACCGAAAGCTTCAGCAAAATATGGGAAATCGGCAAAACCGGGGGATTTATTGTTTGTGCGCCACCCAGTGGTACATCGGATCAAATGCATTGCCTCATCAGTCAAATATCAGGAATAGAATTTAGATTTCTGTCCCGTGTCATCCGTAATGAAGCACTTCCTATGGATTATGCGCTACGCAATCAAAGAGGGGTTATCGCCTCAAAAGATTATCGCCATATTCCTGTCATTGCGGCGTACGCACCCTTAGAATCGATTGAACTTGGAATGGTACTCAAGCTAGATGAAGATGAGCTGTTTAGACCCATGAATGCGCAGCTAAAAACTATCATCTTATATATTTCTGGTTTAATTATTGCTGAAATAATGTTGCTATCTTGGCTTGTTCGCAAACTTATCAAAGCAATTCAAGGATCTAGAAAAGCAAAAGTCAAAGCAGAGCAATTTTCTACTGAACTCGCTCAAAAGGAATTTGCACTTCGTGAACGACTTAAGGAAATTACTTGCCTTTATGAAATTGGCAGCAATATGAAATCAGAACTCTCAATCCAGGAGATCAGCCAGATCGTATTTAATCATCTGATTATAGCGATGCAATACCCAGACGATGCTTCTGTATTGATCGAATTAGATGGTGTTCAATATATGTCAAACAACTTTAAATGCGAAGGCACACATTTCCTGCAATCCAGAATTGAGTTAGATGGAAAAATTGGTGGTCATTTATATGTCTTTTACCCTTACGACAAACCATTCCTAGCTTATGAAGAGCAAAAACTACTTGATGCCGTTGCCAGAGATATCGAGAGCTGGTTAGCACGTAAACGCCTAGAGCAAGCTCTTGTATCAGTTGCCGAAGAAAATCAGCGGCAAATAGGGCAAGAATTACATGATAATCTGGGTCAACAGATAGCAGCCATTAGCTACCAGGCAAAAGTGCTTGAGAAAAGAATGGTCACTGCTGGCGATACCACTTCTGCAACAATTGCAACAAGCATCGCAACTCAATCACAATTAGCCGTAACCCAGTGTCGACAGCTTGCACAAGGTTTATTACCTTTTGAGCTGGAAACAAACGGCTTAATCGCCGTACTTCATGCATTTGCTACAAAAATAACATCTACTTACAAAATTGATTGCCAATTCTTCACAAACAGCACAATTATCATGAATGATAATGTTGCACTCAATCTTTATCGAATCGCGCAAGAAGCGGTCAACAATGCAATTCGGCATGGCGGGGCGCAACAGATAGGTATATCACTACTCGTCGAAGAAAGTAAGTTGTGGCTATCCATCACCGATAATGGTCGCGGTTTTAGCCATAATCCCACCAATCATCACATTAAACATATTGTAACGCCAGGTATCGGTATTAAAATAATGCATTATCGTGCAAAACAAATAGGTGCGTCATTGGAGTTCCTGCAGCGCCCTGAGGGAGGAGTAGAAGTGAAACTTTCGAGAAAATTTAGCTGATATGACAACTCAAAAAGCACAAATCATGCTTGTCGACGATCACGCCCTATTACGCCATGGTATGGCCATGCTCATCGATGCCGAACCCGATATGCAAGTGATTGCGGAGGCAAGCGATAGTGCTGAAACATTAGCTTTCCTAAAGAAAAAACCAGTTGTTGACATCATCTTGGTCGACATCTCCCTTAAGACTATTTCCGGTTTGGAAGTTATTAAAAGTATTCATTTGTTGATGCCGGAGCTACCTGTACTCGTTGTTTCAATGCATGATGAATCCGTCTATGCTGAGCGTGCTTTACATGCTGGTGCCCGAGGTTATGTCATGAAGCAAGAACCCGGTGAGAATTTAATTATGGCGATTCGAGAAGTTTTGAACGGAAATGTATTTCTAAGTAAAGCCATGCAAACAAAACTGTTGAACCGAGTAGCCTCAGGAAGCAATAAGCCAGAAATAGCAATTAATAGCCTTACGCCAAGCGAGTTTGAAGTACTGCATTTGATTGGAAAAGGCCATAACACACAAGAAATTGCCAAGTTACTCAATCGGAGTATTAAAACGATTGAAACGCATCGATTCAATATTCGTAGCAAATTGAACCTAAAAGATAGCGCGGACTTGATCCGCTATGCCACACGGTGGGTCTTAGAAGAGCAATAACTTTATTAGCGCCCCAAGACCTCACAGCTCATGCAATATTGTCAAAACTCAAATATTTCTGACAACATCACACAAGCTGATAAACAAATAAGTTTAGAAATTTCTTAGTTAAAGTGTTTTCAGGTACTCAATCAAAGCCCATTTTTCATCATCGGATAAGTCAGTTCCATAATCGTGCCCTAAATTAGAGTTCCCCGGCATGATAGTTTTCGTTCCCAACTTATGAACACTGAATTGCGAGAGCCCTTGATTGATATCAAAACCAACATGGATAGGATCAAGCTCTCGACTGCCTACCCAAAACTGAGTTACCCGCTCCTCAGGTTTTTTAAGTAATTCCCATAAATTAGGAACAGCGCCGTTATGAAGATATGGTGCAGTCGCCCAAATACCGTTGAGTGGGCGAGCTTTATATTTAAGTTCATTAAGGTTCGGTTCTAGTGAAATCGATGCACTCGATCCTTCTGTAAGCTCACTTAATCGAGCATGTAATTTCTTACGTAATTCTTTACGAGCTTCTAAGTATTTTTCCAAAATATCATTTTTAGACTTAATGCCAGCCAAGATCTTTTTAAGACTTGGCTCCAGTAATTTATCATCAATTTCTGTTAAAAGCCCACCATCACTAACAATCCCAGCTTTAATTGCTTTGGTTAAATCTTTTAATACGAGTCCAGTCACGCCATTAACAGCTAACTCAATGGATGGTTCGGTAGCTGTAAATTTGTCCCCAATCAATATATTTGATTTAACCCCTTCTAACAATAACGATTGGGCCATATGGTAATCAGCATTGATGGCCATAGCGGGATCTGTTCCGACCTCGCTTAAAGGTATCATCCTTGCTTTATAAGAATCAGCTTGCTTATCTTTAGGAATGATTTTATGACAATCTATACACTGTTCCTTATAAATTCGCTCACCACGATTTGACTTCGCTTGATCAATAGCAGGCAATTTAATATTGCCATCTGACCAACTGGGGGCGCGTAAATGCTTAACCCATAACTCTAGCTTACCCAAATTATGGATATCGACATGCGCGTCATACTCTACTTTAATTCCAAGCAATTTTTTCCAAATAGGCGCTTCACTGATATTCAAGTCCCCAAAAACTCCGACTACTTCACCCATATTCCGAATAAGAGGACCGATGATAGGGGTATTTGGTGCCGATCCATTCCATTGAACCACATCCGATTGATGTGTTCCCCATAAAAAAGGATAGGAAACGGGTGCAGTTGGCGCATTTTTATTCGTTAAGTCATGCAAAGCAAAAGCGGATGCTGCATTTTGTATATTGCCAAATGCATCTAAACGCGCATAGCTAGTGAATTCCTTTGGGTAATCTTGCGGCAATTCATTGACCATTCGACGCTGCGTTAATTTGGATGCAATCTGATCAAGCTCTTTATGAAGCTTGCCTGCGGTTGCTTCTGAGTATTGATTACCCAGCACGTTTTTAGCAAATCGCGTAAATTTTTGTGGATTATCATTTGTTTTGTTAAGCGCATTAACTAGCTCATCAAAAAATTTAACAAAATTGGCAAGTGTTGGAGCGCCTTCTACTAATATACTGGTCCCTTGATAATCGATTTGATTGGTGTGGCATGCTGCGCAAGTAAGACCTACCCACGTCTTTCCTGTACTTTGATCGGTATCCAGGGCAAATCCGATGGGCAATCCAGCAGGATTTAGCTTTGATGAATTCATGGGGAGATAGCGCAACATATCCATATGTTCTACGTTACGAAATAAACTGTTGTTATCTGCCTGTTCTAACCAAGCAAACCAATTGTAGGGAATAATGCGGGAACCTTGACTGGTAAACCAGAATAATTGGCGGATTTCTGGATCCCAGCCTTGATCTAGCTCTACTCGAGATTGAACTTTCCCGTCTACTAGAATAATTTCAGAAAAATTATCTTTAGCGTGGGTGTGAAGCAGGTTAAGTCCCAAGAATACTGAGAATAATACGAGTACAACATGCTTAATGTGCCTTTTCATGATTAATTCCCTTATATTTCAGTTGCGTAGTATTTAAAATAAGCGCAGCCCATCAGCTGAAATCTCTAGCCGAAGTATTAGATCATCTCACTTTTTGTCTAGAGACCAAATATAATAGAAGCATAATTATTTTTCTGTGAGAAAAATTACATAAAAGTAACCCAATTAGAACAAGTTGCATTTTTTGCTATCAATACAAAATATAAAAAAATCGTGGAGATCTTTATTCCACCGATCCATATCTTTCAACGTATTGCATCTGGACATAAACTTGGACACCATAAAGGCTTATCACACCACATTTTGAAGTGTTAGTTTTTGAACTTGAATTCACCCTACTATGCACGCATTTCCTTTTGAACTATCGTTGCGGTTTTTTAGTCAGGTAATTGATCCCTCTGAAATATCTAGCCAATTAGGCTTAGAACCTCAATGGGAACATAAAATGGGTGATCTTAGAACAAATCCTAGAGGAATTGTTCTAGGGGAGAGGTATGATAGTAGTTATTGCTCATTCCCTATTACTCCTCAAAACAACGAAGAACTACATGAAGCGCTCGATAGGGTTGTTGAT
>CAZIDT010000099.1:0-5910 GCA_964537855.1 uncultured Nitrosomonas sp. | reverse complement strand
TTGATACCGGTGTGCATGTCATGATCGCTATTGATTATGCAGCTTCAAATGAGTATTCCTTACCCGTTCGGTTTGCCACATTAACTCATGACTTGGGAAAAGGTACCACTCCTCCAAGTGAATGGCCCAGACATGTCGGCCATGAAGGGCGTAGTGTTGAGCTCGTGAAAGATTTATGTGAGCGAATTCGTGTTCCAAAAGAAGAAAGGGACTTGGCACTCATTGTTGCGCGCTATCATGGCGATGTGCACCGAGCGGAAGAGCTACGTCCTGCTACGATCGCTGACATTTTGCAAGCGACTGATGCTTATCGTAAGCCAAGTCGTTTTGAAGCCTTTCTCCAAGCTTGTGCTTGTGATTTTCATGGGCGACCTGGTTATGTTGAAAAACCATATCCACAAGCGATCTTATTCAATAAAGCGTTTGATTCAGCTAGAAGGGTTGATGCGGGCGCTATTGCGGAGAAGCTGAAGCAAAAAGCAGGAGATTTATCTGAATTACCGATGCTAATTCATGGCGCTGTTAGGGAAGCACGGATAGCCGAAATAGCAAAAAGTTAGGAGTTTGGGGTTCATTTGGGCGCGTTGGTGAGTAAATCAGCTTGTCCATTGGAGAGAATGAACACTCGGTCCGCAGCATTGATGACCGCAGGTTGATGTGAGACCGCGATAATCGTGTAATCTTCAGCTAATTTTTTGAGTGTTTCGCAAATGAGTTGTTCACTTTGGGGATCCAGTGCGCTGGTAGGTTCATCGAGAAGCAATAACAATGGTTGATGAGCGAGTGCGCGGGCAATTGCGATTCTTTGGCGTTGACCTCCAGAAAGCATGCCACCGCGTTCCCCAACAATAGTGTGAATGCCTTCGGGGAAACTGCTAATAAAATCCCAAGCACCTGCTTGTTTTAAGGCGCGTTCTGCATCCTCTACGGTAAGCTGAGGCGCACCGACGAGGGTATTGTTTAATATCGTATCGTGCAGCAAAACGGTGTCCTGTGAAACGTAGCCGATTAATTGTCGCCACTGGCGCAAATCGATATTATGTAACGGTACGCCATCAATGAGTATCTCCCCAGATTTAGGTTCTGCAAGACCACATAGTAAATCGAGTAACGTGCTTTTACCTACTCCAGAAGATCCAATCACTGCTGTAAATGATTTAATAGGAATATCGATATTGAGATCTTGAAAAATTTGCTTGCGATCATAATCGAATACAACATGCCGTAGACTAATGCCTTGTTGTAAAGTTGGTGTAATGGTACCAGTTGCTCTTTCTGCAGCTGCGCGCGCATCTTCTGCTGCAGTCCTCAACGCCCAATATGCACTTTCTTGAACGGTGAGTTGTTGATAGCGTCGTTGAGTTTTATTCAGTAATCCGAGTATACGTGTCAATAGAAATACCATGACCATAACTTCTGGTAATGAAAGATTCCAGACGACGAGCGCAATGTATAGACCACTAGCCGTTAATGCAGCCAGGATAGGCTCTTGAAGTGCTAATAGCGCTGCTCGACTGATGACTTCTTTACGGGTTGCTTTTTCAAGTTGTATTGACTGATCGTGCAAAATGGCATCAGCAACATTATCGCGTGCCATTGCTTTCAAAGATTTTACAGAACTGAGCACATCGGAAAGGTAGCTTAGTAAATGGCGGAGTAAATGCGTTTGTTTATTTCCAGCTCGTCTTGTTGCCCGTACTAAACGATGCAGCACGATGAAGAGTACAATACCAATTAATAGTGACCCCAAGGTTGCTTGCCATGAAATAAAGAGCGCTACAATGGCGTGCACGATGACTTGAATAGCTAGCGCAAGCACATTGACGCTATGTTCAAATCCATTTGCGGCCCGATAGGCTTCGGTAGCGACTGAATTCGCAAGTGAACCTACAGGTTGTCGGAGATAATACTGCCAGCGACTTGCTAGCAGGGCCTCGATTAGATCTAATCGAAGTGCAGTGGCGACATGGGCGACGGTATAGCCCACTTGGCGATTGGTAAGGAGTAAGATGATACCTTTGATTAGCATACCTCCTACAATAACCAATAAAATCGTATCAATCGTCGGAGCAATGCCAATTCGCTCCAGCGCTTGAACCATGAAGTGTCCAATTTTTGAATCATCATTTTCCCCAACCGCAATCGAAATCAGTGGAAGCAGGGCTGTTAAACTCAGTGCTTCAGCAACACCAGCCAATAACAAGGCAACGATTACAAAAGTACTTCGTCGCGGGAAAACCATGATATAAGTGATGAGTGTGCGCATATCGTTTAATTAGATTTCTTAAACCTGAGATTGAGGTTCATCAAGGGTGGCTTGGAGCCGAGAAGCGATTTGTTGAGAGTAATTAATAGCACGCATTGATATCGTGGCAGGGATTTTTAATTAATTAAGATTTCCATCCAAAAAACTAAGCGCAACGGACCCAATCTATGCTGATGCTTCAGTTGATTGAGCCCGTTTATCATAAAGATATCGAATAACCTTTAAGGAGTAACGTTCGGCTTCGGTGCTGGAACAGCTAATGCAGGCTCGGGCGACGGTGTTGACTCATTCTTTGATTCCTCTAAGGGTGGCGTAGGTTGAGGTGCATTGTTAACCCCTGCTTTTTGGCTATCAGGTGATGCTTCTGCTTTAGTTGATGCGGGAGCCTCTTGCCCACTTGCTGTTTCTTCTTTGATCATTTCTACTTGATTGGATGAGAAACGTTTTTTTAGTGCATCGATCGTGCCTTGATTCAGGTGACCGCTTGATAAAAGATAAGCAAAACTTCCTAGCAAGAGCAGAATAAATAGATAAAACTTCCATGGGCTTTTCTTCTCAGCATAAGGGTCAACCAAAGAGCGCTGTGCACCAGCTGGTAAGGTTGCCATCTGAGTCAAGGAAGTACCAAACGGAATGTTGATAATCGCTCGTGTATTGACAGCCCACCCACTTCCATCAAGGAGTGGAGCTAGGTTACGTTTTCTAAGTTTGAGAAATGCGATTAATACAGAAGGTCCTGATATCAGGAGAATTAAACCAAGAATTGCGAGTGGCATTTGCCACCAAACTAAACTTAAGAACCCAGTTACAACGGATGCAATAGCGGTACCAATCGCACCAATTGCTAGACCAATCGCAGCAAAAATCCCTGCAAATTTTCCAACATCAAAGGGTGCTGCTGGCGGTTTTCCTGCTTCTGCTTTTTGTGAAACGTCGGTAATGCCGGCAGCTGCTTGATCTTGAACAGATTTTTCACGGGCACTGGCCATTTTCTCAATCTGTTCCCCAATCATTTTTCCGATGCGTTTGTAGGGATACCAGAAGGCTTGACGGACGCTAATAGGGTGTTCAATGATTTTGACAATGGTTGCGTCCCAATCTTGTCCTTTCCGATCATAAAAAATACCATTGCGACCAACCATCAGATTGTCAGCATCACCGTTTGTGAAGGCTGCTGCAATATTCATTTTTTCAGTCCCACCTCGACGCTGGCATTGACAGTAGGCGAGATAGGTTCCACTCAAATTAGCCATGCTACTATGTTTGTCAATATCACTGACGCGGAGGCAAAAATCACAACTGCGGCCGTCTAAATAGAGTGAGCCTGCCTGAAAAATTGCTTTATTTTGTGCTGTGTAGAAATCACGAAATGAAACAAAATTGTTCAACAGTTGAAAAAGATTGCGATGGTAGCGAATGAGTTTTTCAACGGAGTTGATGGCGTCGGATGCGCTTGCAAGGGATTGATCCTTTTGTAGCAATGCGCTGATCTTCTCTTGATAACCGCCGGTTAGAATTGAGCGAACTCGTTTAATGCCAAGCGCTTCTACAGTAGCGCCCTGTTTTACATCTAACCAGGCCTGATGTGCAGCAAATTTATTGCAAAGCATTTGCCAATCATCAGCGCTTAAATGTTCTTTATTAGCGAGTAAAGGTTGAATCACTAGTTTGTTAAACGTATGAATAGCATCGATCCAAGCAGGATTAATCCCTTCTTTGAGTGGAAGGGGTTTTTTTGCTTCAATTTTAGCTATTGGGAGCGCAGAGAGTTGTTCAGTCGTACTCGAAAGATTGGTATTTGCGAGTGCTTCATAATTAGTTAAGGCAGGATTGAGTGGATCGCTTGCTTTTTGATCAAATTCAGCGAGCTTACAGCGAGTAAAATAGTCATCGATTTTTGCTTTGACACCATCAAAAGCAGCCTTGGCCGTTTCAGTATTCTCACCCAAAGGTAATACGTTGGTAGCGTCTCGTTCCGCATCTTGCCACCATTCTGAGTATGCTTTTGCTTCTGTGAAGAATTGTTCGACTTGTTCTGCTGAAATGCCGGGTAAACCAGACCGATCCTGCACAGACCCAACACACTTTATCATTTCTTCAATGACAGATTGAGTTTCAGTATCGCTTGCGGCCGTAGAAGGAATAATACCGTCACCATTGAATTTGGTGCTGGCAAAAATTTTGTTGAGATCGGCTGTATCTTCGACGGTAATCGCTACCTCATCTTTTTTGCCAATGTTAAGTAAAATCTGTTTGGCTGATGCAAGTAACGCAGCGCCTTCTGGTGTAGTGTCATCAATTGCGCTGAGTTGTAAAGCCTCTGATCCTTGGGTGAGATCTTCTGGGTTTTTAAGAACGGAAGACGCCCACTCGACTGCGGCAATAATTTCTGGAACCCGGATGTGGCCATCGCCATCTGTGTCAATGAATTCAAGGGTTTTACTGTCAAATTCTAGGTTATTTGTCGGGCAACTGAGCGCAGCCCAGAGCTTTGGATCAAGTGCCTTAAGGGATTTGATATCTGCTCCTGTTTCTAGGCGAACTTGGTCAAAGCCACCTGATCGGAAAAAACGCCATTTATGAGCTATATCCATTATCCATTCCTTTGATTAATGTGAAATTATTATTTAATTTTTTGAAATTTCGGGCGGAATTTCTATTATACCTTCGAAAACTGTTTTTGCTGGTCCTGTCATCCATACCGGTTGATTCTCACCAGCCCAGCTTATTTTTAACTTACCTCCGCGAGTACTAACTTCTACATACGAATCAAGCCTATTCCTTTGTATGCCGGCAACAACAGCAGCGCAAGCACCGGTTCCACACGCCAGTGTTTCACCAGCTCCTCGTTCATAAACACGTAATTTGATATGCTTACGATCGATAATTTGCATATAACCAACATTGACTCGATTGGGAAAACGAACATGTGATTCAATGAGCGGGCCTTCGGTCAAGACAGGCGCTTGTTCAAGGTTCGATACGATTTGTACGGCATGCGGATTTCCCATTGAGACGACGCTGATTTCAATTTGCTTTTGGTTAGCTTCAAGAAAATAGGTTAAAGCTCGTTTTTCTGCGGTGAATGGAATATCGATGGGATCAAAACGAGGGACACCCATGTTGACGGTTACTTCACCATTGTCTTCTAATTTTGGTACGATAGTACCTTTGGCTGTTTCAACACGAATTTCATTTTTGGTTGTCAATGCATGATCGTGAACAAAGCGAACGAAGCAGCGCGCGCCATTACCACACTGTTCTACTTCACTGCCATCAGCATTAAATATGCGATAACGGAAGTCGGTATTACTTTGAGCTTCCTCAACTAGTAGAACTTGATCGCAACCAATACCAAAGTGGCGATCAGCCAAAAAACGAATATCGTTAGCAGTTAAAGAAATAATTTGATTGATAGCATCAATTACAACAAAATCATTGCCTAATCCCTGCATTTTGGTGAATTTTAATTTCATATTGCTGTCATAGGAAGCAGTTATTAAGAAAATATCGTTTAGGTTATCAATGAATTATTACTCAATACTTATTCAAGGTATTGAACGTGATGATATCTGCAGTGCTCTGCTTTTCTGTTGCGCTGCGAATTTTGATAATTATAGGGATTAATCAGGAAATAGAAATAG
>CAZIDT010000098.1:0-5918 GCA_964537855.1 uncultured Nitrosomonas sp. | reverse complement strand
GTTGAAAAAATTGCTAACTTGCTTGCAAACAATCAAGACGTCGCATTGGTAACAGATGCGGGTACTCCCTGTATCTCTGACCCAGGTGCTATGTTGGTTCAAGCAATGAGAATTTCTGGTTATCGAGTTGTTCCGATACCAGGCGCAAATGCTGCAATTTGTGCCTTGTCTGTATCTGGGATTAGATCAACTTCGTTTCTTTTCTACGGTTTCTTGCCTACAAAACCGGGAGAACGTCGACGTTGCTTAACTTCTTTTACCACGTTACCACCTTATACGCTGATTTTTTATGAAGCACCCCACCGTATTGTTGAGTGTATCCGCGATATGATTGCTATCTTCGGATCGCATCGACAAATTACGCTTGCCAGGGAGTTAACGAAGGTGTTTGAAACGCTGCATACGGATGATTTGGAGAATACTTTGCAATGGTTATTGCTGGATGAAAATCAACAGAAAGGTGAATTTGTAGTACTGTTGCCCCCGTATCTCGAGAAAAATGAACCTACTCTTTCTAAAGATGCGCAGCATACGATACAAGTACTGATGAAAGAGTTGCCATTGAAGCAAGCGGTTCAGCTCGCAACATCGATTACAGGTGAGAAAAAGAAAAATCTCTACGCGTATGCTTTGACGATTAAAAGTGATTAGTATGATTTGATTTAAATAACCCTTTGGATTTATGCCTCAAACGATAACAATTATCCAACCAGATGACTGGCATCTCCATTTGCGGGATGGTAAACAAATGCAAAGCGTATTGCCTGATTCAGCGAGACGTTTTGCTCGAGCGATTGTTATGCCAAACCTGAAACCACCGGTTACTACGACTGATCAAGCGATTCAATATCGTTCGCGTATTATTGAGGCATTACCTAATACACTTCGCGGTCATTTCAATCCGCTCATGACGCTTTATCTTACTGATAATACTGCTCCAGAAGAAGTAGAAAAAGCCAAAAAGAGTGGAATGGTACATGCTGTGAAACTTTACCCCGCAGGCGCAACAACTAATTCAGATGCGGGCATTACCGATCTATCCAAATGCTTTGCTACTTTGGCGATCATGGAACAGCTTGAGTTGCCATTGTTAGTGCATGGCGAAGTAACCGACCCTACAGTGGATATTTTTGACAGAGAGACAGTTTTTATTGATCGTGTATTAATGCCCTTGACTGAAAGGTTTCCAGCACTCCGAATTGTTCTGGAACATATTACAACACGAGAAGCGGTCGAATTTATTCAGAGTAAGCCTAATCACATCGCAGCAACTATTACGGCACATCATTTATTGTTTAATCGCAATGCAATTTTTGCAGGCGGTATTCGACCACATTATTATTGTTTACCAATCTTAAAGCGAGAGCAGCACCGGCAAGCACTTATCAAAGCAGCGATTAGTGGTTCCCCAAAATTTTTCTTAGGTACCGATAGTGCACCGCATACTATAGCAAATAAAGAAAGTTATTGTGGCTGTGCAGGTATTTATACTGCTCATGCTGGGATTGAATTTTATGCAGAAGTGTTTGATCGGGTTAATGCGCTCGATAAGCTTGAAGCCTTTGCAAGTTTTTATGGTGCTGATTTCTATCGATTACCGCGAAATAAACATCGAATATCACTGACTAAGGAAGATTGGGTAGTGCCTAAGCAAATTCAATTTGGTGATGATCAATTAATTCCCTTAATGGCAGGTGAAAGGCTTACATGGAAGCTAAGTAATTATTTTTTTACTGAGTAATTGATGAAAATCGTAATAAGCAACTAATTTAATAGATTATTTAACGTTTGGTACAGTGAACTAATACGTGACACAGATTGTCTTTTAGTTAGTAGGTCGTGCACGATAAATAAAAAAAAAAAGGTATACTTTCAAATTCAGTTGAAAAATGAGTTTAGAAAAGGATCAATATCTTAATGTTTAGGAAACGAAAAGTATGAGTGATCGCGAAATCGATCAACAGCTCGTAGAGCGTGTTCAGCAAGGTGACAAGAAAGCTTTTGATTTGTTAGTGGTCAAGTACCAGCGCAAATTAGCTCGTTTATTGTCACAGCTTATCCGTGATCCCGTTGAGGTGGAGGATATTGCTCAAGAGACTTTTATTAAAGCATATCGTGCACTGCCTTCGTTTCGAGGTGATAGCGCCTTTTATACTTGGTTATATCGAATTGGAATTAATACAGCAAAAAATTTTCTTGTTTCACAAGGTAGAAAAGTACCGACGATTGAAGGCAATTTCGATAATGAAGACGCTGAAAATTTTGAAGAAGCTACTAAGTATAAAGAAGTTAGCACGCCTGAAAGTGAACTAATGAGTAAACAAGTTGCTCAAACGGTAAATAAAACACTGGATTCCTTACCTGAAGAGCTAAGGACAGCGATTGTACTTCGGGAAATTGAAGGATTAAGCTATGAAGATATAGCATCAATGATGGGATGTCCGATCGGAACGGTGCGTTCGCGTATCTTTCGGGCACGTGAAGCAATTGCTGAGAAATTGCGCCCCTTATTAGGTACAAGTAAAGATAAAAGATGGTGATGGAGAGAATGTAATGAAAGAACAAATGTCTGAGTTGATGGATGGAGAGCTAGATCATAGAAATTTAGATTCTGTTTTTGCGGAATTTAAGAAAAATAAAGAATTAGTTAAAGATTGGGAAACGTATCATATGATTAGTGATGTTATTCGACAACCTTCCTCATTTCAATCATTTGATATTGCAGATAAAGTCAGAGAGCAACTAAAACAGGAACCCGTTATTCTTGTACCAAACGTATCAAAAATTGCTAAACGTAAATTTTATACATTCTCAGCTGCCGCTTCAGTAATAATTTTAATGAGCAGCTGGATATTGCTACAAACTGAAAATACTCAATCAGTGGTAGCTGTGGCTGAGAAGACTAAAGAAAAAGTTGTCGTTTCTCACTCTCCCGTATCTCAACAAACTCCTACTTTTACTTATACCCTTCCACCTTTCGAATATCATTATTTCCACAATCATCCTCAACCATTAGCTCGGAAAGTTTTTTTGCCTAATAGCACAATGTATGGTCCTTTGATGAGTGAATATCAAATTCCAGAAGCTGGGAATTCAAAATAGCGTAGTGATTTGGTAAGTCGATAAGTTATAGCATTAAAATAATCAATGAACACTGCGATTTTCTCTTTGAGTTAGAATCTAAATTAGATAGATTTCTTATTACATTATTTATACTTCGCATAGTTACCCTTAAACTAATTAGTAACTTTATCTTGATTTAAAATTGTAAAGGTTATGCATAAAATTCTTCTGAGCTTATTATTTTTCACTGCAATTGGATTTGCAAACGCAAAAGAACTACCTGATTTCACAGGGCTTGTTGAGCAATATGGAGCAGCAGTTGTAAATATTAGTACAATTCAAACCCAGCAGTTATCTGGGGCACAGATTTTTCCTGAAATTCCTAACTTACCTGAAGATTCCCCTTTTTATGATTTCTTTCGCAGACACATGCAGCCATTTTCTGCGCCTAGAAAATTTGAATCACGATCCCTTGGTTCTGGTTTTATTATCAGTAAAGATGGTTATATCTTAACTAATGCGCATGTAGTTGAATCAGCTAATGAAATTACAGTAAAACTTAATGATAAACGCGAATTTAACGCACAAGTAATTGGCACTGATCGAAAAACAGATATTGCACTGATTAAAATTGATGCAAAAGATCTACCAGTTGTTACGCAAGGTGACCCTGAGAATCTAAAAGTTGGAGAATGGGTAATTGCCATTGGATCGCCATTTGGATTTGAGAATAGCGTCACTGCTGGTATTGTTAGCGCAAAAGGGAGATCGTTAGCTCAAGAAAATTATGTACCCTTTATTCAAACTGATGTAGCTATCAATCCAGGTAATTCAGGTGGACCGCTTTTTAATATGAAAGGAGAAGTCGTCGGTATCAACTCGCAAATTTATAGCCGTACAGGTGGATTTATGGGGTTATCTTTTGCGATTCCGATTAATATGGCAACTGAAATTGCTGATCAATTAAAAGAACACGGAAAGGTTTCGCGTGGTAAAATTGGTGTAATGATTCAAGAAGTTACTGAAGAGTTGGCTGAATCTTTTGGATTGTCTAAGGCAATGGGTGCGTTGGTTGTTTCGGTTGAAAAAGGGGGGCCTGCAGACAAAGCAGGGGTAGAAGTTCGGGATATTATTTTGGAATTTAATGGAAAAGCGATAACAAATTCTAGTGATCTTCCTCGTATTGTTGGTAACACGAAACCGAAATCAGAAGTGGTAACACAAGTCTGGCGCAAAGGCTCCATGAAATCGTTTACTGTTCTTGTCGGTGAAATGCCTGTTGAAGATAAAACTGAACGTATACAAAAACAAGGAAAAGCTCCCGATAAAGCCAATCGACTGGGTCTAGCTTTAAGCGAATTAACAGATAAACAAAGAAAACAACTGGGTGTAGATGGTGGATTACTTGTTGAGGAGGTTCAGCCAGGAGCAGCGAGTCGAGTTGGCATACGTGCAGGCGATATTATTCTCGGATTAAACAGTCAAGACATTAAAACGGTTAAGCAATTTAACCAGTTGCTAGAAAAAATTAGCAAAGGAAAGAATATTGCACTATTGATTAAACGAGGTGATATGACTACATTTATTACTATGAAGCTTGATAATTAAACTAAATTTAAAATTTGAAGACAACATCTGTGGGTAACCCTAATTTAATCGTTTATGTAAGAGAAGCTTGTCATTTATGTCAGGAAATGGTTGCATTATTGCAGCAGTATCAGCAAAAGATTGCATTTAATTTGGAGATTGTTGATATTGATGATGATCCTAAATTAGTTCAACAATATAACGAGCTGATTCCGGTATTAATCGGCTCAAATAATGAGCAGACTAAGATTTGCCACTACCGCCTTGACATCGCTGCGCTAGATGCTTATTTCAATAAAATTAGGTAGAATCCACTTCACCGATTAATTTCAATGAGATTGTGTAAGTAAGCATAAATATAGTCAGGCTTGCTTACATTCATCAACAATAACTTAGCCAAGATAAGCTTTTTTCTTCCCGAATGCGAAACATTCGTAATTTTTCCATTATTGCGCATATTGATCATGGTAAATCCACGTTAGCAGATCGAATTATCCAGTATTGCGGTGGTCTTTCGGAACGTGAAATGGAAGATCAAGTTCTCGATTCTATGGATCTTGAGCGGGAGCGTGGTATTACCATCAAAGCACAGACAGTAGCCCTAAAATATGTAGCACGTAATGGCCAGACTTATTTATTGAATTTAATTGATACGCCCGGGCATGTCGATTTTTCTTATGAAGTGTCCCGTTCACTGGCAGCATGTGAAGGAGCATTGCTTGTTGTGGATGCTTCGCAAGGTGTTGAAGCGCAGACAGTAGCAAATTGTTACACTGCTATTGAGCAAGGCGTTGAAGTTCTACCTGTATTAAATAAAATTGACTTGCCTGCAGCTGATCCCAATCGAGTTATATCTGAAATTGAGGATATTATCGGTATCGACGCGCAGCATGCTTTACGGGTAAGTGCCAAAACCGGTGAGGGTATCCATGATATGCTTGAGGCAATCGTGGATCGAATTCCGGAACCACAAGGAGATGTTAATGCCCCACTTAAAGCACTGATCATTGATTCTTGGTTTGATAATTATGTAGGAGTGGTTGTTTTAGTTCGTGTGGTGGATGGTGTATTGAAGCCTGGTGAAAAAATAATGCTAATGGCGACACGAGCCACACAATTATGTGAGCAAGTTGGCGTATTTTTACCTAAAGCGGAGAATCGTGATGCACTTAGCGCAGGGGAAGTAGGTTATGTAATTTCTGGGATCAAGGAATTAAAATCAGCCAAAGTAGGGGATACCATAACGCTTGCAGATTGCCCAGCAAATA
>CAZIDT010000097.1:0-5925 GCA_964537855.1 uncultured Nitrosomonas sp. | reverse complement strand
GATTCTATTTTTTGAGAGGATAGCGTAATAAAAAACTGGGTCAATTCTTTCTGACCCGCGCCAAACTCACGCTTGTCAACGCCTGTCGTGAGTACATCATCGAAATCAAGACTTATTAGTCTTGTAGTCTGGTATTGAGTGATTACAACAATTGTATAAGCTTATTTCTGATGTTGTTACATAATTTATTGTTGCCATACTTTATTCATGCGTGATGGAGTGCTAGGATTACATTACTCTTACTTAAGAATGATTAAATCTAGCTAACTAGGGAAGAAAATTAAATGGCTGGTCATAGTAAATGGGCAAATATCAAGCATAAAAAAGCAGCACAAGATGCGAAGCGTGGCAAGATTTTTACGCGATTAATTAAGGAAATTACGATTGCAGCTAGACTTGGAGGGGGGGATCCGAGCTGTAATCCACGCTTACGGTTGGCAATTGACAAAGCATATGAGCAAAATATGCCCAAAGACAATATCGAAAGGGCGATTAAACGAGGTTGTGGTGATCTGGAGGGAGTTAGCTATGAGGAAATCCGCTATGAGGGTTATGGAATAGGTGGGGCTGCTATTATGGTTGACTGCATGACCGATAATAAAACAAGAACGGTTGCGGATGTGCGCCATGCTTTTACCAAGTACGGTGGAAATCTTGGAACAGATGGCTCGGTCGCTTTCTTATTTAAGCATTGCGGTCAATTTTTGTATCCACCCGGAACCGATGAAAATAAATTGATCGAAACAGCTTTGGAGGTCGGCGCTGAGGATATTATCCACCATGAGGATGATAGTTTAGAAGTGGTCACTGCGCCTTACGAATTTGTTACAGTCAAAGCGGGGTTAGAAAAGGCGGGTTTTAAAGCAGAATTTGCAGAAGTAACCATGAAGCCAAGCAATGAAACATTATTGTCGGGTGAAGACGCCATCAAAATGCAGAAACTATTGGATGCGTTAGAAAATATTGATGATGTTCAAGACGTTTATACGACGGCTATCATGGCTGAATAGTTTAATTGCTTAGAGGAGAAGATATTCGTATTCTTGGTATAGACCCAGGGTTACGTATCACAGGGTTTGGCATTATCGATAAAGTTGGCAGCAAGTTAACTTATGTGAGTAGCGGTTGTATCAAGACATCCGGTGATCAATTGCCACAGCGTTTAAAGATTATTCTCGATAGCCTTAAAACGATTATTTGCGAGCATGAACCGGATCATGTTGCAATTGAGCACGTATTCGTTAATATCAATCCCAAATCGACATTGTTATTGGGCCAGGCACGTGGTGCCGCCATTTGTGCCGCGGTCATTCATAATCTTATCGTAACGGAATATACTGCATTACAAATCAAGCAGGCGGTTGTGGGGAACGGTCATGCTGCAAAAGAGCAAGTGCAAGAGATGATCATGCGCTTGTTAAATCTGGGTGGTAAGCCTGGTACGGATGCAGCTGATGCATTGGCTTGCGCAATTTGTCATGCGCATAGTTTAGTGGGGCATCGATCTAACTTTTTTCTCAAGTAGCAGGACTTAAGCATGATAGCGAAAATATCGGGCGTACTACTGGAGAAACATCCTCCTCAGGTATTAATTGATGTACATGGTATGGGTTATGAAATCGATGTGCCTATGAGCACTTTTTATCAACTTCCCCCGATTGGGGAGATAGTTACACTCCATACTCATTTCGTGATTCGTGAAGATGCCCATTTGTTGTTTGGGTTCTCAACAGTCGAGGAGCGAACAGCTTTTCGTCAATTAATCAAAATTTCAGGTATTGGCGCAAGAACTGCCCTTTCCTTGCTATCAGGACTCAGTGTGCTGGATTTGCAAGAGACGATAATGAATCAAGACGCCGAGCGATTAATCAAGGTTCCGGGAATTGGAAAAAAAACGGCTGAACGGCTATTACTCGAGCTGCGAGATAAACTGAATATTCAAGCGCAAACATCTTCCAGTGACTCTCCTGAAACGAGTAGTAATCATGACATACTCAATGCGTTATTCTCGTTAGGTTATAATGAGCGAGAAGTTGGATGGGTAATAAAGCAAATTCCTAAAGGTACGGCAGTCTCAGAAGGCATCAAACAAGCGTTGAAACTTCTTTCAAAAAAATAACCCCTGTAGCTTTAACAAGACAAAAGTGATAGAAACCGATCGTATCATCTCAGCAGCGCCTTCTTCTCAAAAGGAAGAAGCAATGGAACGGGCTCTGCGCCCGAAGCAGCTTGAGGAATATATCGGACAAGAAAAAATTAGGGAGCAATTGCAGATTTTTATTGAAGCTGCCCGCCGCCGTAAGGAATCACTTGACCATGTCTTGCTGTTTGGTCCGCCAGGATTGGGTAAAACTACATTGGCCCATATTATTGCCAGGGAAATGGCAGTGAATATGCGCCAGACTTCAGGACCAGTTCTCGAGAAAGCTGGGGATTTGGCAGCATTACTGACCAATCTTGAACCGCATGATGTTCTTTTTATTGACGAAATTCACCGACTTTCACCCGTTGTAGAAGAGATACTCTACCCCGCGCTCGAAGATTATCAGCTTGATATCATGATTGGAGAAGGGCCATCTGCTCGATCGGTAAAGATTGATTTGCCACCTTTTACGCTCGTTGGTGCAACCACCCGAGCAGGTATGTTGACCAATCCGTTAAGAGATCGGTTTGGCATTGTTTCACGGTTAGAGTTTTATACACCCGAAGAATTGAGTAAAATTGTGCTTCGTTCCGCGCAATTGATGAATGTCGATATTCAATTGGCGGGCGCCATGGAAATCGCGAGTCGATCACGCGGCACGCCGCGTATTGCAAATCGCTTATTGCGAAGAGTACGTGATTTTTCAGAAATTAAAGCGCAAGGTCGTGTGACGCAAGTGATTGCTGACTTAGCATTGAAAATGTTGGATGTCGATGAAGTAGGTTTAGATATCCTTGATCGAAAGTTTTTACTTGCAATTTTAGAAAAATTTGAAGGAGGCCCAGTTGGGGTAGACAACCTTGCTGCAGCGATTAATGAGGAACGTGACACGATTGAAGATGTGATCGAACCTTATTTGATCCAACAAGGATACCTCAAGCGCACCCCTCGGGGGCGTGTTGCGACGGATTTAACTTATCAACATTTTAAGCTGCTACCTTCTAGAGATAATCCCAATGGGGATTTGTGGTAATAATTTGAAGAAGAAAACTACTGTCTATTGTTTTTTGAAATGAATGTAACAAGCCATTTGTCAGCTTCTCCTGAAGATAAAGCTTTTTCGCATCCGGTTCGTGTTTATTATCAAGATACCGACACGGGTGGAGTAGTTTATCATGCATCCTATCTCAATTTTATGGAGCGCGCTCGGTATGAATGGTTGCGAGAAATTGGTTTTGGGGTTGATTTATTGATCCAGGAGCATAAAACTATCTTTCTGGTTCGGTCCCTTAATATTGAGTATTTCAAACCTGCTGTTCTCGATGATTTATTGCAGATCACTGTGGAAGTGGTTGACATGAATAGAAGCCGTATTACATTATTTCAACAAGTAATGCGTAACCAAGTTAATTTGGTCAGTGCTACGATTCATGTAGTTTGTGTTAGTGTAGAGAGTCTCAAACCAATTCGTATTCCCATTCCACTTCGTCAACGAATTCAAAATTAAATTTTTATGAGTGCAACTGTAACCCAAGATATGTCGCTGTTACATCTTGTAACAAGCGCGAGCCTTCCTGTTCAGCTGGTCATGCTGATGTTGTTAATCGCCTCTTTGCTATCCTGGTGGTTTATTTTCCGGAAGTTGTTTGCAATTCGGGAGGCCATTAAGCAAAGTGACGAGTTTGAGAATACATTCTGGCGAGGCGTTGATTTAAACGCGCTTTATCAGCGTGCTGCTGGTGCCAGAGATCGAGCTGGTAGTATGGAGCGTATTTTCGAAGCGGGATTTCGTGAATTTACCAAGCATCAATCAGGGATGGATATTGCAGCAATCATGGATAGCACTCGGGGAGCGATGAGAGCAGCGTATCAGCGTGAGATGGATCGACTTGAAGCGCATTTGTCGTTTCTAGCAACGGTAGGTTCGGTGAGTCCTTATGTTGGGCTATTTGGGACGGTCTGGGGTATCATGAATTCCTTTCGTGAGTTATCGAACTTAACGCAGGCGACGATTGCGCATGTTGCGCCCGGCATTGCAGAAGCGCTTATCGCAACAGCAATGGGATTATTTGCAGCGATACCGGCTGTCATTGCCTATAACCGTTATGCTAGCGACACCAGTCAGCTAGCTACGCGCTATGAGAGTTTTATGGAAGAATTGTCAAATGTATTACAGCGGCGTGCTGTAAAGCTTTAATATTTTATAAAAGCAATGGCCAATCTTCGTAATAAACGTCGCTTAATGAATGAAATCAATGTAGTCCCTTACATTGATGTGATGCTGGTTTTACTTATTATTTTTATGATCACTGCACCCCTTATTCCACCGGGTCAGGTCGAATTACCTTCAATTGGGAAATCATCGAGTCCACCAGTGGAGCCATTGGAAGTCATCATTGCAGCTGATGGTAACTTGACGCTTCGTGATCGGTCACGTGTGGGTGATGAGCAGAAAGTGAATCGCACTCAACTTGTCGCGATCATAAAAAATAAGCAAGCTCAGAATGCGGATCAGCCTGTCGTGATCGCTGCGGATAAGAATGTTCGATATGAGGAAGTAATCAATATCATGGATGTTTTGGAGCAAGAGCAAGTTAAGAAAGTAGGTTTGCTGATCAAACCCAAATAGATGTAACAATGACGACGCTTGCTTGGAGGAATACTCCCGATGAAGAACCAGGATTGATACGGTCAGCTGCGCTGGCGCTATTGGTGCATATCATTTTTTTTGGTTTTATGGTTTTTGGTCTTAACTGGAGGAATGATCCCAACGAGATTATGGCTGTGGACATATGGAGAGATGCACCACAACCGGTTAAGCCCCAGCCCGTAATTAAGGAACCGATCAAAGAGCAATTACCTAAACCTATTCCTATCCAGGAGCCTGTTAAGCCTAAATCTGAGCCTGTTCAATCAACTTCTGAACCGGTGAGAATCAAAAATCCTCCACCCAGGAAACCTGCGATTGAAATCAAGGAAAAAGTGGAGCCACCCAAACCAGTCAAAGAAGAAAAGAAAGTAGAACCGGTTCAAGAAAAACCACCAAAACCTGAACCTGTTAAGGAGAAAGTTACAAAACCTGAGCCAGTTAAGGAAATAGAAAAGAAAGTAGAGCAGGAAAAACCCCTACCTGAGAAAGAACAAAAAGTAGTAGAGGAAGATGCAATCGCTCAGATGGCTGCTGCAAAAAGTAAGGCTTTAGATGAGATTGCAAAATATAAAGCAATGATCCAAGCAAAGATTAGAAGTCGAATCGTTACGCCTCCTGATCTTCCGGGTAATCCTATGGTTGAGTTTAGAGTGACACTATTGCCGGGTGGTGAGGTGCTTAATGTTTCAGTAAGAAAAAGTAGTGGTTTTGCAGCATTTGATGAAGCTGTCGAAAGGGCTATTTTTTTAGCAAAACCGTTACCTATTCCACCTGATCCAGCTTTATTTAAGGAATTTCGTGATTTTAATCTCACGGTATACTATCAAGATTCTTTGTAACAGCGAGTTAATTAATTTGTTGAGAGTTCTTTTATGCGAGTGTTCACACGCTATTGTTATCTAGTTTTAATCCTAATGCTATGGGGAACCCAAGCATATGCCACATTAAACATCGAAATATTTGGTGGGGGATCGAAGCGAATTCCTATCGCAATCGTTCCTTTTTCTCAAGAAGAAAGGCTTTCTCAAAGCATTACTACTATTGTTTCGGCGGATCTTGAACGAACGGGTCTATTTAAAATGATAGGAACCTTTGGTCAAACTCCCCATGAGCCAGGTGATATCGTCTATGC
>CAZIDT010000096.1:0-5976 GCA_964537855.1 uncultured Nitrosomonas sp. | reverse complement strand
AAATTGAAGGCTAAATCAGGCATTGCTGCTAGCTGGTTAGGCCAAGCCAAAGCGTGTTTGCGAAGAATCGTATGGTATTCCCAGAATTGATTCCAATCGAGGCGTTCTCCCTTATTCCAGCTGTGATGAAAAGTACGAAATGCAAGAGCAGCTTCTTCGCTTAACGCTTGAGAATAGCGATTAAGAAATGCCGCTAGCTTGATATGATGGGTATTGTCTGCTTGGGGATATATTTGCCAAACGAGAGGCCGCGCAGCCCATTGAGCCCGTACAAATGAATCCTCGCCTCTTACAAAATTACAATCACACAACCATAATAATTGATCATATTGTTCCTGGGTTAGAAAGGGGATGATCTGTATTACAAGCTTACCCTGCCGAATCACGTCTCCAACCTTAACTGCAGACCGTTTCGTCCAATTTTGAATTGAAATTAAGCTCGTACCTTCCGGAACTATGCAGCGAATCGGAGCTGATGAATCAGCCCAAGCCTCCAGCAAATTGGAAATTGGAGCTGTGTCATAACAAAAAAGTGAAATAACCGTTTCAGATTCATCCGGAACCGCCAAATCGTGTTGAAGCCACCAATTTGCAGCATTTTGTTGCAATCGATCGCGTTCAACGAAGAGATTTTTTTCACGTAACAGCCCACCTGTTCTGGTTGTAAAACCAGGAAAGAAAAAATACTTTATCAGGGGTAAATAAGGATGTGGAGAAGCGAGACCATGGTATTCATCTACCCAGGATTCTGCAGATAAATACTCTAAATTAATCCAAACACGCTCTTGGACTTGAGCGTAGCTCGGAAGCATGGCTTGAATATATTTTTCGGGCAATTCACAGCCATAAGCTTCTATAACTACTTCACCCGGAATCACATCCGGGAATGACTCTGTCCAGTGACAGATTTGCACGCCAAAGCAGTGCTGTACTGAGATATGCTGGTCGACACTAGGGCAAATGCGCTGCAGGCTTGCCAGATCATCCACCCATAGCCGAATATTTATGCCATATTCAGTTGTTAACTGCCGTGACAACCGCCAACAAAAACCGATATCACCATAATTATCGATGACACGGCAGAATAGATCCCAACCCACTATCCATCAATTCGAATGAGGGTCTTATTGCCAATTACTTGGCTGCCTTTGCTTTAGTTTTTGGTGCCGCAGCTTTTGGTGCTGGCTTGAGAATGAAGGTTATTTTCAACACAACACGATACTCAACAATTTTTCCACCTGAGACTTCTACATACTGATCTTTCACCCACGCTGAGGTGATATCGGTCATGGTATCTGCAGCACGGGCAACGCCTTTCTTAATCGCATCATCAAAACTGACTTTACTCGATGAAATGATTTCAAAAACTTTTGCTATCGACATGTCGATCTCCTGTGAAATTCGTTATTGAAAAAACCACGCCTCATTCTATTACCAAATTAAAATTAACTGTATGAATTTCATGCTCGGTAGCACAGCCAGACTTACTTACAATCCCAACCTAACCTTATTGCAATGAAAGACGCTGCAATGCTTTTTCATGATTCCATTTTCCATGAAACAAATGCCCCTTTTTCTCAGGTGTACGGTCGCTTGTCCAGGTAATAGATTTCCCATCCGGCGTAAAAACTGGCAAGCCATCGAACCCTTCTTTTTCCGTGACGCGAATCGGCTCCTTTTTACCTTCTACATCAACGATATAGAGCTCAAAATTGCGATGACCTTCCATATTGGTGGAGAAAATGATGTATTGCCCGGAAGGATGATAAAAGGGAGCCCAGGATAGTTTATTTAGGCGTGTGATTTGTTTTTGATCTGAACCATCAATATTCATGGTGAAAATTTCAGCTTCCCGGCCACTCTCAGAAAAACGGCGCCACACAATGCGCTTGCCATCTGGGCTGAAAAATGGCCCACCATCATAAACACGGGTATGCGTTAAGCGCTTAACATTTGATCCATCAGCGTTCATGATATAAATATCGATCATTGTAGAAGGATCCTTCTTGAACAGCTCCGCTTCTTCGTCTGATAACTTTTCAGTATATGCCCGTCGATTCGAAGCAAACGCAATGAGTTTACCATCTGGAGACCAAGAAGCCTCGGCATCGTAACCAAGTGTATTGGTTAAATTCTTGATTTTACCGCCTGTAAAATCGGTTTCGTAGATATCGTAAAATTCATCGTAATCCCAGGCATAGGATTGCTTCTCGCCGGATTTCCTGCGCTCAATCTCGGCTTGCATTTTGGCTTTAGCGTCTGCATCTTCGTGTGTTGATGAAAACAAAACTTTCTCTTGCGATGGGTGAACCCATGCACAAGTCGTTTTCCCATCCCCTGGGGAAACTTGCTGAACCTTACCATTGACCAGATCCTTCAAATAGATCTGATAAAATGGGTTCTGCTCAGACACCTCTGCTTGATAGACCATCCATTTCATATCAGCCCGGTAATAGGCCTCACCCACTCTGACTTCTTTATCCGACAGTTGATAATCTTCCGTTATAAAATCGGTAGCTAGGGCATCCATTGCCAAGCACAACAATAATAGGCTTAGCCATCGAGTCAACCAGTTTGATCGATGGGTAAATTGAGTATGTTTTTTCATATCGCTGATAGACCTCATAAATTAATTTGAGTCATTTAAACATAGCTTGAAAAAGAAAGTAAACCTGTTGGCGAGGTTTCATAGCTATTTCCAACCACAGCAACTATCTGCCAAAATGCACGGCATGATCGAACAAGAGAACAAAAATATGAAAACTGCGATTCGCCAAACGATAGCCGGATACCTCACGCTTATTTGTAGTCTTTTTACAATGATTGCCGCTGCTGGAGATCAGACCATTCATCATCAGATGCAGGTTATCCTTATTCCGAGTTCTTCCGAAATTCAGGTCACCAGCTCAATACAAGTACCTGAGCGCTATTTGAATTCAAGTATTGAAACCAAGTTAGATTTTAGTTTACATGCTGACTTAACCATCACAGAAGTTAAGGGCGCACAGATTTCCCCACTGCAAAAAATTAATACATTACTTTCAAGACCAGTTCCAGTTAAGCGCTATACCGTTACCCTTCCCCCACAACAAAACACATTTCAGGTAACGTTCCAGGGAAAGATTCACCATACCATACATGGCCCTGGTGAAGAATATGCACGTAGTTTCAGCTATACCCCGGGCCTTATTTCTGAAGATGGTGTTTTTCTCGCTAATTCTACCGCCTGGTATCCGCAATTCGAGCAGTCCATGGTTTCCTTTCAACTGGAAGTTGAAGTACCTCAAGGTTGGGACGTTGTCAGTCAAGGTACACTAGTGAGTGAACGCCAAACAAACATCTCTCAATACGTCGTTTGGGAAGAAAAACAACCTCAGGATGATATTTACCTTATAGCTGGCCGCTTCCAACGTTACACCCAACAAGGCACCACCACGACTGCTTATGTTTATCTTCGTAGCCCTGATGAAACATTAGCTCAGAAATATTTGGATACAACCGCGCAGTATATCGCCATGTATAGCAAACTGCTGGGACCTTACCCTTATACAAAATTTGCGTTGGTTGAGAATTTCTGGGAAACCGGATATGGAATGCCTTCTTTTACTTTGCTCGGCCCCAAAGTCGTCCGTTTTCCCTTTATTTTGCATACCTCTTACCCACACGAAATTCTTCACAACTACTGGGGCAACGGTGTTTTTGTTGATTATTCTCAAGGCAATTGGTCAGAGGGTCTTACCGCTTATCTCGCAGACCATCTTGTCGCGGAACAAGGGGGTAAAGGAGAAGAGTACCGCCGGGATGTGCTGCAAAAATATACCGACTTCGTAAATAAAGCAAAAGACTTTCCTATTAAACAATTTACTTCACGCCATAGCTCTAGCTCGGAAGCAGTCGGTTATGGAAAAACCATGATGTTTTTTCATATGCTACGCCAAACCTTAGGGGATGATGATTTTGTTCGAGTGTTGCGGTCCTTTTATCAGCAATACAAATTTAAGCAAGCAACATTCCAAGACCTGCTATCAAGCATCAACCGCCATACAGGCAAAGACTTTACGCCATTTTTTGCGCAATGGATTAACCAAAGCGGAGCACCCAATCTCCTTCTCCAATCGGCTCAGGCTGAACCCACGACTAATGGGTTTAAGCTTGAAGTCACACTTAAACAGACGCAATCTGGAAAAGCATACGATTTAGCTATCCCCATCGCGATTCACTTGGAAGGAGAATCACAAGCCTACCAAACCACAGTCAAGCTAGATCAAATCGTTCAAACCTTTCATTTTGAGCTACCAAAACGCCCCATTCGAATCGATATCGATCCACAATTCGATGTGTTCAGGCGATTAGATAGTCGAGAAATTCCATCAGCCCTTTCACAAGGGTTTGGCGCTGAAAATGCTTTAGTTGTTTTACCTTCCAAAGCCGAGCCTGCCCTCATACAAGCTTATCAACAACTCGTGGCTAATTGGCAGAAAACGCAATCGATACAATTGGAAATTATCCAAGACCATCAACTTGATAAGCTGCCGTCTAATCGAACTATTTGGCTATTAGGTTGGGAAAACCGATTCAGTCACACCATCCTTGCTTCGCTTACCGAGCAAAAAGTAGCTTATCAGGCAGGAAAATTACAGATAGCGCAACAGCACTATGATCAAAAAGAACACGCGGTCATCTTGACATCAAGGCAACCCGAACATGCTGACAAGACATTACTGTGGGTTACTGCGGATCAACCCAACGCCATCCTTGAGCTAGCTCGGAAATTACCTCATTACCGCAAATATAGTTTTCTCGTCTTTAAGGGTGAGGAACTCACCAATATCCATAAAGGCCAATGGCCTATCACGCAATCACCGCTGACGCAAAGAATCCATCAGCAAGATAATCTATCTTATGTCTCAGATCATATTGGCTCACTATCACCGCGTCGCGCCCTAGCAGAGTTACCTCCTCTCTTCTCTGAAACTCGCATGCTAGCTGATATTACTCACTTGGCCAGCGCAGATTTTAAGGGGCGGGAGCTTGGGAGCCAAGAACTCGACCAGGCTGCAGACTATATTGCTCAGCAATTTCAGCAAGCAGGTTTATTGCCTGGGGGAGATAAGCAAAGCTTTTTTCAGACTTGGCAACAAGATGTTGGCCCACCCAAGGGCACCATTACCTTACGAAACGTGATCGGTGTATTGCCTGGATCAAATCCTCAACTCGCAAAAGAAAGCCTTGTGATTGGCGCACACTATGACCATCTTGGTATGGGCTGGCCCGATGTTCGGCAAGCTAATCAAGGTAAGATTCATTATGGCGCAGATGACAATGCAAGCGGTATTGCGGTCATGCTCGAACTTGCCAGGCAGACTGCTAAAAAATGGCAACCCCAGCGAACCATTGTTTTTATCGCATTTACCGGTGAGGAAGCAAATTTGTTGGGGTCGACCTACTATGTCAATCATGACAATGCTTACCCAACCGAAAATATCATGGCTATGCTCAATCTGGATACTGTTGGAAGACTTGGGAGCAATCCTATCACCATTTTTGGTACCGGCACTGCGCGGGAGTTCGTACATGTATTCCGTGGAGTAGGTTTTGTAACAGGCATAGCAATCAACTCAGTGCCAGACGATATCGGCTCCAGCGATCAAACCGCGTTCATCAAAGCAGGTATACCAGCAATTCAGTTTTTTGCCAGCGCCCATGAAGACTATCATGCACCCGGGGATACCGTTGATAAAATCGATGCTGCTGGTTTAGTCAAAGTGGCCAATGTCCTTAAGGAAGCTACAGAATATTTAGCGAATCGACCTGACCCTCTAACCACCACCATCCAATCAAATCAAAGCTCAACCCAATCTCAAGCCACACCCGAAAAACGTAAAGTTAGCTTAGGTACAGTTCCTGATTTTTCCTATCAAGGCCAAGGGGTGCGAGTTGAAAGCGTAATACCAGGCTCACCTGCTGAGCAAATCG
>CAZIDT010000095.1:0-5991 GCA_964537855.1 uncultured Nitrosomonas sp. | reverse complement strand
TACTTTTAGCTTCAGCCCGATTTGTTCGGCGCACATGATCTTGATAGGATGGAAGCGCAACAGCAGCGATAATACCCAGTACTGCCACAGCTATCATCAGTTCTATCAAAGTAAAACCCGAACACAGAAAATGTTTTCTTACAGCATCGCTGGAGCGATCATAATAAATTAAATCCATTATTTCTCCTTAATGAGCAACCCAAACTCAAGTAAAGTTATTTTTAAAAAAGATCATGATGAAACAAATTATTGAATTTGCCGCCAAGAACGTCTTGGGGTGAGAGGGTTTCCGCTAACTGTAATCGTTTCAACCGAACCCGTCGTTGTCCCCGCAATCAAATGAAGAAGGTTACCCGCACTAATTGCAACCGACTCACTTCGAATCCCATCCGATCCAACGCCAGCAATAATTTGGTCACTACTATTCAATAGGCCATTCTTATCTGTATCAAAATGGGGGGCTGTTAACATCCCCCCTGTTTCGCCATTCAATAACATCACCCAGTTACTCCCGCCCGATGCACAGGGATCGCTCGAAGGAATTAATGTTGTAAATAAAATCCGACCAAAATTGAGAAGTGGCATAACGATTGAGCGTTCCCCTTGGTTGCTTGCGCTGGGCGGTTTCAATAAATCCATATACCACCCACGCTTACTAGCCCAATTGACCGCATTCGTTGAAACAGTTCTCCTAATGGGTGGTGAAGTTGTTTGTGTTTCGATCGTTTGCTGCTGCAAGGTGCTACGATTTGTTTCAGATATTCGAGTACCATTATCCCAAATGCCATATAAAGATTGAACTTGAGTATTGGTATTATCACCCGATGCAATAAACTGCCCTGTTCCAAAATAAACAAAGTAACCACCACTTGGATGTACTCCAATTTCAAGCGGAGAGGTTATGGGTTGAGCCTGATTGCTTGAATTTCTAGCTGTAAATAATGGATACTTTGTGCCACCTGAACCATAAGCAACATCCCATTGTGAAGTATTAGTATGCGAAAGATCAAACTTCCACACATTACCTTGTAGATCCCCTGCATAGACATAATCAATCATTTTATCGCCATTGGTATCTACGAGAGCCGGTGTAGATAATCCATTACTAGTTGTGTTATTAGTAGCAATTTTCTTAATCAATGCTCCAGTTTGTAGATCAACAACATAAAGAAAAGCTTTATCACTCGTACTGTTATAACCATTACTGATGATCGCAACCCAAGTTCCATTATTTAGGAGTGCAATCTTAGCTTGGCCATGCACAAACCCTAAATCAGCATCTGTAAACTCCCATAAAACATTAGCAGCTGTAAAATTAGTTGGATCAGTAATATCAAGAGCAAAGATACCCTTACCTCCACCTCCGGTCGTTCCTAATAAAATAGTTCTCCAACTGGGCGTAGCTCCTATATAAGCATCTCCAGCATAAGCATTACCATCCACAATATAGCGATGTGTATAATTAGGAGATGTCAATGCACTAAGTTTGGAATAAACTGAGCTAGGTACGTAACTAAAAAGCTCAACGCCCGTATCAGCATTAAATGCGTGAAGCATTCCATCATTAGCCCCTGTATAAATAACAGGGGTTCTACTTTCATTCGCTTGAGTATAATTATAATAAGTTGTTTGCCCTGGTGTTCCAGCAACTAGGCCATCATAACTAAAATTTAATGATCTAACAAAAAACAAGTCAGAGTTGATAATGTCACCGAGTATTCCCGCATTCCGGTTACGGAAACTTCCTCCTTGCGCAAGTTCTTGTGATTTATCTCCTCTTAACCATGCAACTCGGTTAACACCTTGACCATCATTTACACCCCCAATATTTGTATTCAGGGAATTTTGTTGAGCACTGGATAAGAGTGAAAAATTACTTGTTGTAAAAGCTACCCCACTTGTTCCATTGTATGTAAAAATCTTACGACTGGCATGCGCGGGCATAACCGCTGATGCTTCCCATTGTGTTGTACCAATCGAACCATCCGAATTTAAATTGTAGGACAACAATTGACCACTCCAGTCACTACTATTAAATTTTGCTTGATAGATCCGAGTACCTGAATTTAGGCGACTTGTATTCGTCGTAACAGCAGCTGCAGAGCTTGTTCTTGCCGCAATATTATTTAAGACTTCGCTCAATCCTGTTGCAAATTCAGTAGGATTTTGTGCGCTGAAGAACTCTCCACGACTATTTACTGCGGCATGCCATAAATCGTCAATTTTTGCCCCATCGCTTGCTGTAGGATCTGGCCAGGCACCAGCCCCCGATGGTAACTCTGTTAATGTTCCACTCACCCCCAATCCAACAGTAAAATTAACCATATGTTGCCAAAAAGCAGAATCCTTACTATTTGTAGGTACTTTATTAGCAAGATCAGTTCTCAAATCATTCTTCCAATAATGCATCGCCACATCAGCTAATGTATTACTATGGCCATCAGAATAGGGTAGTGCAGGGGTATATTTGAAGGTAGCAGGTGCCGCATTGGGGGTATCATTATTGATCGAACTACCATCAGTATTATCCGCATTACCAACCCCAGAGAAACCATCATTCCAATAACCATCGGTCATCAAAATATGATAATTTTGACGACATACATATTGTGTTCCACCGGTTGATCCTGGATTTTCTCCCCAAGGACCTTTATCGTCAGTACGTTGGAAATATCTACCAACATCATCTAAGGCCCAACGAAGCGGTGTTCCATAAGTATAAATGGGATGATTGTAGAGATCGCTGAAGAAAGTTGATTTGTTACCAGAAGTAAAAGGCCTAACACCTCGGATTATGGTATAAGCCATCACATCATCAATACTTGTATTACCTTTATTGATCGCACCAAAGCCTACCCGCATATTACTTGCCTGGGCGGCAAACGCCTTACCGATCCCCGCGCGTGCTAACAATATTCTAGAACGATAATAAGTATACCAATTAGCAAAATTCTGAATCTCTTCAGCGTAACTACAAGTGGGTGCACTCGCACAGTCCGTTCGATTAACTCCCCCTGTGTATGTTGCAGTTGAAGATTTTATCTCTACCTTAGTGTAACTATTAACCGACCAAATAGATCCACTTTGATAACTATAATAGACAGCAGGATAAAAAGTCTTGGATGATGAAGCTGATAAACTACCATCGCTATTCAGCCAACTAGCAGTTTCTGTATTGTTTGTCGTTAAATCTCGACAACCAGCACCCGTATTTTTAGGGTTATGGGGTGCACAAGTAATTAAAGCATTGGCCATGAGGGAACCATCTGCATTACTCCAAGGCTGATACCTAACGGTAGGATCATAATAGATTTTGTTGACGTAACTGGAACGTAACGCCACCGCGTAGGCATTATTTGAATCAAAATCTACAGAATTATTACTATAAACGCTTCCTCCATAAACACTCGTTGCCCGAGGAAAGAGGTAAACAACGCCACCAACAATATTGCTTTCTGGCATGATCTCGAATTGCATCGAGCCAGAATCATCTAATGTAAACATAATATTTGAATCAACTGCCGTCGTCAGAAACAAAGGCACATCTGATAGCGCCAGTGATGCCTGAGTTCGAAATGGAATTAGCAAGGAGACTAGAAATACAATAAAGGATCCTATTACAACCTGATTCTTCAATTAAATAACTCCTCTGGATTATCGACGATAAATACTTTGTAATACCACTACGGCTGAATCTGTCCCACCTACTCCCCTTGCAATCACACGATACATATTGGACATGTTTGTAACTGGTGATTGCTGTGCGCTACCTTTTGTCCCCTGGAAGGGAACACTAACAAGCTGTTCAATAATATAGCGTGGTTGGCTTGCTGCTCCCGTAATCGATGTACTTAGCGTTTTTCCCGAAGTTGCCCAACCTGTCCAAGTAATTGGATCTGGAGCTGGAGAAGATGCATGATGATAAAGCCCATCAGAGCCATTAAAAGCAGGCAATGTTATCTGTTCTAAGAATCGCTCGCCTTCTCTCAGCGCAGCCTCAGCAGCCTGGAATGCAAGATTCTCATCCCGTAAATTACCAGCCATTTTTTCTTCTAGAACAGTATTCTGCATTGCAGTTACACCGAGAATAGTCATCATGACCAGAAAAACTAAGCCAGTAATAAGCACCACACCTTTCTGATTAGTAACTAATATTTCCTGATTCTTCATCTGCGTTAGATCCAGTAATCTGTGTTAAGAAGTACGATTACGCAATGTAACAACAGTAGTAAACACTTGACGTAATCTTCGGTCATTTGGCGTAGTTGTTGTTCCATTAAAGGTATACGTTTGAGCATCAGAGGCAACATTGTTTTCCAGTGATTGCATCAAGAGGATTATTCGGACACTAACTACCTCCGCCCAATTGACAACCGCATCTGCCGTACGATAAACATCTGCTGTAGAATTTCCATCCAAGTCTTCACCATACTCTATTTGCATATCTTCTACACCCTCAACCAATTCTTCAGCGTTACCAGCGCCCACTTTTCGATAAAGCGATGGGAAAGGTGTAGGATTGGAATTCATCCGGATAAAATAAGAACGCGTAGAAATTTTGATCAACTCTCCACCGGTAAATTCCTTCCCTAGCGCTTTAGTAAGGTTACCAGGAGTATTTGCCGTTGGATTTCCAGTGTTATGAACAACATTATCCTGCCCAGCAGAAGTATTAACATTGGTAATTTGAAAAACTGCCGCTGCAAGGCAATCAGTAACCAACACAATATCATCATTTTGTAACCCACTTCCCACCGTTACTTTCAAATCAGCAGATCCAGGTGGGTTACCACCTGGGTGTTGAATCACCTTCACGTCTGTGCCATCAACTCCCCGTATTACAATGATATCTCTTCCGCCCAAAGGGCTAGGAATAGTCCCTGATGGTGATGGTAATACAGGAGTCCAAACAGAAGAGCTTGTTGCTTCAAACCCTTCAATTGGCTGCCCCAGCTTCCAAAGAAAATCCGATGGATTATTTAAAGTATTAACTATGGGGACTCCATCACCTACACAGCCTAAATATCCGGCCATACGTATATCTCTGGAAAGAATTTGGAATGCATAGCGCGCATTTTCTTGCAATCGAGACATCGCATCATTGACTCGATACGTTTGGTGGCTAGATGATAGTATTGTAATAACACCGCCTAGCAACAACAGTCCAATTGTCATTGCGACCATTAACTCTATTAGTGTAAAACCATACTGCTGCTCGATTGCTTTTTTCATTTTTACCTCATAGCCGAGTAGCCATTATGAATTGCTGAGCAGCCATAGCACCCCGGCTATCATCCCACTGAATAGTAATGGTCACATTACTATTATTATCAACATTAATAGAACCTTGTCCTTGAGGTAGTCTTAACGCTAATTCAGTCATCCAATTATTGAGATCCTTTTGATAGACTGCATCTCCGGTAGGTTTAGTTGCTCCCAAGGCAATGTTATAGCTCCCGTTACTGGCTTCTGTTCGATTAGCACGCATACTATCGAGAATGCTGTAAGTCATCATAGTTGCTGAGGAACGAAAACTCGCACTCTGGTTATGAGTAAGTCCTGCTGATTGCAATCCAGCAAGGCCTAGCAAACCAACAGAAAGAACGATGACTGATACCAAGACTTCGATCATCGTCACACCTTTTTGTGCCGCTATTTGATTTTTAATATTATTACTTAGCATGTTGTAACTGATTTATCTATTTGTGGGCGACCTGTACCATTTATTACAACATCGCGTCTCTTCGTGCTAACACAGAACCTAAATGTATCGTTCTGGAAATTACCCGATAACGCGCGACCATTCGGCATATAAGAAAACCAATTCTGGAAATTTGTACCGCTAGTTAATGTGCTTCCTTTAAGTGCAGGAAAGACTCGAAGTACCTGGTCGGTCCCATCGACAGTTCCTGAAACACCACCATCAGTAAATACAATCCAACCATCCTGCCAATTGCTTCCTGTTGTACAACTAGCTCCATTACTACTTTT
>CAZIDT010000094.1:0-5996 GCA_964537855.1 uncultured Nitrosomonas sp. | reverse complement strand
GTTTCTTATTTCACAATAAAATCGCACAAGATGGTATCGTCGAACGCGAGCTTGCATTGCACGAATTTCCTGCTGCAGAAATTCTGTGGCAATGGTGGTCAAGATATCGAGGGTTGAGCGATCAACAGAATACGCTGGTAACCCAGGATTACTATAGCGACGGCAGCAATAAAACGCCGCGCTACTACCAACTGCTGGCCATCAACAAAACTATTGAAGCGATTGCCTGTGGACAGAATCGTATCCTCCTGGTCATGGCGACTGGCACCGGCAAGACTTTCACCGCGTTTCAGATCATTTGGCGACTGTGGAAATCCAAAACAAAAAAACGCATCCTGTTTCTCGCCGATCGCAATATCCTGGTTGATCAGACTATGACCAACGATTTCAAGCCTTTTGGGTCGGCGATGACTAAGATTCAGAAGCGTCAAGCTAACAAATCCTACGAAATCTATCTTTCGCTCTATCAGGCGGTGACCGGTACCGAAGAAGAAAAAAACATCTACAAGCAGTTCAGTCCCAATTTTTTCGATCTCATCGTTATCGATGAGTGCCATCGGGGCAGCGCTGCCGCTGATTCAGCATGGCGCGAGATTCTCGAATATTTTTCTGCAGCCACGCAGATCGGATTGACCGCTACTCCCAAAGAAACAAAAGACATTTCCAATATCGATTATTTCGGCGATCCGATCTATACCTATTCGCTCAGGCAGGGTATCGACGATGGTTTTCTTGCGCCCTACAAAGTAGTTCGGATCGATTTGGATAAAGATTTGACCGGCTGGCGTCCTGAAAAAGGAATGCTCGATAAATACGGCTTTAAAATCGAGGATCGCATCTACAACCAGCAGGATTTTGACAAAACATTGGTGTTAGAGAAGCGTACCCAGTTAGTAGCAAAGAAAATCACCGAATTTCTCAAACAAACTCATCGGTTCGACAAGACTATCGTATTTTGCGAAAACATCGAGCACGCTGAGCGCATGCGCCAAGCTTTGGTGAATGAAAACACCGACCTCGTTGCGCAAAACAGCAAATACATCATGCGCATCACCGGCGATAGTGAAGAAGGCAAGGCCGAACTCGACAATTTCATTTTTCCGGAAAGCAAATACCCGGTCATCGCTATTACATCAAAGCTGATGACTACCGGTGTCGATGCGCAAACTTGCAAATTAATCGTGCTGGATCAGCGTATTCAATCCATGACCGAATTCAAGCAAATCATCGGCCGCGGCACCCGCATCAACGAAGATTATGGCAAGTACTACTTCACCATTCTTGATTTCAAGAAAGCGACCGAACTGTTCGCCGATCCCGATTTTGACGGTGATCCGGTGCAGATCTACGAACCACAAGAAAATGATTCTCCGGTACCACCGGATATTCCGGTAGAGGATGCCGATGGAGTCGATATAATTTACCCGATGGGTGATACAAGCCAAGCTTGGATTGGTGTAATGGAACCCAGCCAAGAAGAAAGCAATTATCAGGTCCGTCGTTTTGTGGTTGCCAATGTCGAAGTCAAAGTCGCCGCCGAGCGGGTGCAGTACTTCGATGCGGCTGGCCGGTTGATCACCGAATCGCTCAAGGATTACACCCGCAAAGCGGTAGCCAAAGAATACGCTTCGCTTGACGATTTCCTGCGTCACTGGAACAGCGCGGAGAAGAAACAAGCGATCATCGAAGAATTAGCAGAGCAAGGCGTGTTTTTCGATGCGCTTGCTGATGAGATCGGACAACAATCCGGCAAGGTGTTCGATCCTTTCGATCTGGTCTGCCATGTCGCTTGGGATATGCCACCGCTTACCCGCAAAGAACGAGTCGAACAGGTAAAAAAGCGTAACTACTTTACCCGCTACGGCGAACAAGCTCGCCGAGTGTTGGAAGCCCTGCTCGATAAGTATGCCGATGAAGGCGTAGCACAGATCGAAGAGACACAAATTCTCACCATCGCACCTTTTACCGGATTCGGCACACCAATGGAAATCATCCATGCCTTTGGCGGATTCGATCAGTATCAGCAGGCTGTGCATGATTTAGAGAATGCGCTTTACTTGCTCGATCGTCATTCCCGCGCAAGCGGGAATCCAGGAAGTTAAGATGAAGCAGCCCTGCGTCTACATCCTTGCAAACCAGAGAAACGGTACCCTTTATACCGGAGTAACAAGCGATCTAATCAGGCGGGTATGGGAGCACAAAAATAATCAAACAGCAGGCTTTACAAGCAAATATGCGGTCCATCGATTGGTTCACTTTAAACAGCAGAGAACATGAATGCTGCAATGACTCGCGAGAAGCAGAACAAGAAATGGAACCGGGCTTGGAAACTCCGCCTGATCGAAGAATTGAATCCAAATTGGAATGATTTGTACGAAACCTTAATTTGAATTTTCTGGATTCCCGCTTGCGCGGGAATGAAGACGGAGATAAAACTGCTATGCCCCTCACCACCCTCATCAAATCCATCCAGGACATCATGCGCAAAGATGTCGGCGTCGATGGCGACGCGCAGCGCATCAGCCAAATGGTCTGGTTGATTTTCCTGAAAATCTTCGACGATAAGGAACAGGAATGGCAACTCACTGTTCCTGGTTATAAATCACCGTTACCAAGCCGCTTCCGCTGGTCGAGTTGGGCCAAAGATGCGGAAGGCATGACCGGCGAGGAATTAATCGACTTCATCAACAACGATCTTTTCCCCGCGCTGAAAAAGCTGGCGACAGCTGCTGGTGTCCCACCGCACGGCAAGGTGGTCGGCTCGGTGTTTGAGGATGCCTATAATTACATGAAATCGGGCACATTACTGCGCCAGGTGATCAACACCATCGAAGCGGATGTCGATTTCAACAAATCCAGCGACCGGCACCTATTCAACGACATCTACGAAAAAATCCTCGCCGACCTTCAATCAGCCGGCAATGCGGGCGAATACTACACACCCCGTGCCGTCACGCAGTTCATGGTCGACATCCTCGATCCGCAGCTTGGCCAGACCATACTCGATCCAGCCTGCGGGACTGGCGGTTTTCTTACCTGCGCCATCGAGCATCTGAAGCAACAAGTCAAAACTGCCGACGAGCGCAAGTTGCTGCAGCAAAGCATCAACGGCGTGGAAAAGAAACCATTGCCGCACATGCTAGCGATGACCAACATGATGCTGCACGACATCGACGTACCCACCAACATCCGCCACGACAATACCCTGAGCCGTCCGCTCAAGAACTACGGCCCAAGCGACCGGGTAGACTTGATCGTTACCAACCCGCCATTTGGCGGCATGGAAGAAGATGGCATCGAGAATAATTTTCCGCGTAAATACCAGACCCGAGAAACTGCCGACTTATTCATGGCACTCATCATGCACTTGCTGAAGCACCCTTCGCAAAGCAGCACCGGCGGCAAAGCTGCCGTGGTGCTGCCCGATGGTTTCCTGTTCGGAGAAGGCGTCAAAACCACACTCAAGCGTGAATTGCTGGAAGAATTCAACCTGCACACCATCGTGCGCTTGCCCAAAGGGGTATTCAGCCCGTACACCAGCATCGCCACCAATATTTTGTTCTTCGACAAAAGCGAACCCACTCGGGAAGTCTGGTTTTTCGAGCATCCTTATCCTGAGGGCTACAAATCCTACTCTCGCTCCAAGCCGCTGATCATTGCTGAATTTGATCGGGAGAAAAACTGGTGGGGCGGTGCAGCACGCCACGACCGCAAGATTACCGAATACGCCTGGAAAGTCAGTGCGCAACAGATCGCCGAACGCAATTACAACCTCGATTGCAAAAATCCCCACCAGGTCGAAATCAATCATCGCGCTCCGGAAGAACTGATGGCGGAATATCAGGAAATCGTTCAACAGCTTGAAGCGGCGCAGCAAGCGTTGAAAACCGAGCTGATGGCCTGCCTTTCTTCAGACAAGAGGGGCACAAGGCATGAATGATGAATTGATGCCTCTGCTGCAGGCTGGTGAAGGGTATCACACTGAGTTCAAGCAGAATCTCGATAAATCCTTCGTCGAGGAGGCCTGCGCCTTCGCCAACTCGGGTGGCGGAAGAATTCTCCTTGGCGTGGCCGATAATGGCGTCATCAAGGGCATCGACACCAGCAACGCCATGCGTTCCCGCGTGCAAGACATGCTGGGGCAGATCGAACCGCGGTTGAGCTGTAACATTGAAGCAATCGGCAATCTCCTCATCGTAAAGATCCCCGAAGGGACGGATAAACCCTACGGTTGTTCCCGTGGCTTTTTCATGCGCATGGGCGCCAATTCGCAGAAACTAACCCGCAATCAGATCATCGAGTTCTTCCAGAAAGAAGGTCGCATCCGCTTCGATGAGCTCAGTCATGATAAGGCCGTTTATCCCGATGATTTCGACCCCGATGCCTTTTCCCGTTTCCTGAAACTAGCGGGTATCAGTTCAAGCATCGACCGCGAAATCCTGTTGCGCAACCTCGATTGCCTTATCGCCGACAAACGTTTGACGAATGCAGGTGTTCTCTTTTTTGCCAGGGATATTGATTTTCTGCTCCATCACGCTATTGTCAGCTGCGTCCTTTATAAGGGAAGCGACAAGGTGCATATTCTCGACAAGAAGGACTTCAAAGCCAACCTGGTCGACAACATCGACAATGCCATGCTGTTCATCCAGCGCCATACCAAACTCCGTTACAAAATCGAACACCTGCGCCGCGAGGAAATTCCCGACTATCCCGAAGTAGCGCTGCGTGAGGCCATCATCAATGCTGTCTGCCACCGAGACTACTTCGACAAACGCGCCAATGTACTGATCGAGGTGTTCACCGACCGGGTAGTCATCACCAATCCCGGTGGATTGCCCAGCGGACTTCCACCAGAGGAATTCGGCACCCGGAGCGTGGCCCGCAACCCACTCATCGCCTCACTGCTTCATCGCATCGACTATATTGAAAAAATCGGCACCGGTATCAACCGTATCCGTCAAGCAGTTGCCGAACACGGTGGCACCGAATTGGATCTGCACTACAACGATTTCTTTACCGTCACCTTCCGGGCAAAAGTCGCCATGGTGTCAGATGGGGAAATAGGTAGGGAAATAGGTGGGGAAATAGGTGGGGAAATAGAATTGACCGAACGTCAAAGGGAAGTGCTGGATCTTATCCGATCTACCCCGACGCTTTCTGTAAAGGTATTGGCCGATCGGCTGGGCATTAACCCTTCCGCAGTTGAAAAACACTTGCAAGCATTGAAGAAAAAGGGTGTACTGCGCCGAGTTGGCGGCACACGAGGGCATTGGCAAGTGCTGGAGGGCGGTGGTGATGAATAACAGGAATATCTTACATAAAGGTGCGAAGACACTAAAAAAAGTCGATTTCTGTAACCACCATACCCACGTAGGCGGGTATTCAAACCTGCAACGATCATTTATCCAACAGCTTGCTGGACAAGTTGCCCGGCTCCATCCGGCATTTGTTCCACAGGCCGCGGCACAAATCATCGACTTCTTAAAAATACAGCAGCCTGCTGCACTTTTCTCAACCATTCAAAATGGGGACAAGAAGTGACCGAGCTCCTTCATAATCTGCTGGAACAGCACTTCGACACTGCTTTCGCCGCCCCCGATGGCATCAAAAAACTGCGCGAACTGATTTTGACCCTAGCGATGCAGGGTAAGCTGGTGGCTCAAGACCCGAACGACCCGCCCGCTAGTGAATTGCTGAAACAAATCGAAGTTGAAAAACAACGCCTCCACGCTTCGTCATCCTCGCGCAAACAGGGATCCAGTGGAAAAAAAGATCTGGATTCCCGCCTGCGCGGGAATGACGGCATAAGAATTAAGCCCCTGCCGCCGATCAAATCGGAGGAGGTACCTTATGAATTGCCGCAAGGGTGGGAGTGGGTAAGACTTGGAATAATTGCGGAAATCAATGGTGGATTTGCATTTAAAAGCTCACAATATTCAAATGAAGGTATTAGAGTCGTTCGAATATCAGACTTCGATGAAAAAGGATTCAAAGAC
>CAZIDT010000093.1:0-5999 GCA_964537855.1 uncultured Nitrosomonas sp. | reverse complement strand
ATTGAAGCATCATTTGGGCTTCGATCAGATTATTAGCTGAATACGCTTTTTTCATAGTAGAAAGTGATGGCTACGGTCGATTCAGTATTTCCCAATCCATCACAGCGTTACTGCAATTAATACCCTATTCGTTAGGTTTTTTGGTTGTAAAACTTTCATAGATTAGCAACGCTGCACCAACACAGATTGCAGAGTCAGCTACATTGAAAGCAGGCCAATGATAGTTGCCGATATAGAAATCCAGGAAATCAACCACATGCCCCAATGTAATCCGGTCATATAAATTTCCCAGGGCTCCACCCAGTACTAAACTCAGTGCGAAGCAAAACAATTTATTCTCAGCGTGTTTGTATAGCAAGAACGCGATAATAGAGGAAGCCAGGAAGGCGATTCCGCTCAAAAACCATCTTTGCCACCCGGATTCTTCACTTAAAAAACTAAATGCTGCTCCAGTGTTATAGGTGAGTACCAAATTAAAAAAGGACGTGATGGGGATTTGTTGACCAAAAGAAAGGTTAGTTTCTACCCAGTATTTAGTAACCAAATCGAGTGCCAAAACAATAAAAGCGATAACCAAGCTGAGATAGAGTTTCATGATAGAGAGTATCGAATCAAGACTGTAAATTTAGGCATGTTTACGATGTTCACCGGCGCCATATAAATTGGAAACACAGCGCTGGCATAACGTCGGGTGATCGGTATGATGGCCGACATCTTCACGATAGTGCCAGCAGCGCTCACATTTTTGATGAGGACTTGGTGAAACCGTAATACTAATATCGCTGGTATGCGATATGTGATGTAAGTGAACTTCAGAAGTGATCATGACAAAACGTAAATCATGCCCGAGCGATTGTAATAACGTGAAATCTTCCTCGGCTGCCTGGATGGTGACAATCGCTGCCAGTGAGGAACCGATCTCTCCCTGGGCGCGGGATTCTTCTAATTTTTTCAATACTTGTGAACGCAATTGACGTAATCGACCCCAGCGCTGAAATAACCATTCAACCTGATCTCCCGTTTGCTTAGGAAATGGATGCCAGGTATGCAGTAAGATACTGTCGTTTGGTTTATCAGCGAGTTGTTCCCATACTTCTTCCGCTGTGAAACTCAAAATCGGTGCAAATAAACGCACTAAACTATGCGCAATATGAAAGAGTGCATTTTGTGCAGAACGCCGAGGAAGTTTGGTTGCATCGGTGGTGTATAAGCGGTCTTTTAAAATATCCAGATAGAAGCCACCCAAATCTTCCGAGCAGAAGTTATGTAAGGTATGCACAATCTGATGAAATTCATAGCGTTGATATTGGGCGACCAACTCATTTTGCAATGCTTCGGTATGCGCGAGCATATACCGATCGATTTCCAACCACTGCTCAACGGGTAGGTGATCGGTTTGGGGGTTGTAATCTGCCAAATTAGCCAATAAAAACCGCAAGGTGTTGCGAATGCGTCGATAGGTCTCGACGATGCGTTTCAGGATTTCATCCGAGATAAATAACTCACCCGAATAATCAGTAGAAGCGACCCATAAACGCAGGATGTCCGCGCCTAACGTGTCGACAATTTTTTGGGGTGCAATGACGTTACCTTTGGATTTGCTCATTTTGTGGCCTTGGCCATCCACAACAAACCCATGAGTAAGCAGCGCATCATAAGGTGCACGATGATTGATTGCGCAACCGGTCAACAGCGACGACTGGAACCAGCCACGATGCTGATCAGAGCCCTCTAAATAGAGATCAGCAGGATGGTTCAGGTGGATATTGCGTCGTAACACCGTATCATGGGTCGTACCGGAATCAAACCATACATCGAGGGTGTCGGTTAATTTTTGATACTGATCGGCTTCATTGCCGAGTAACGTAGTAGGATCTAAACTAAACCACGCTTCGATCCCATTTTTTTCTACCGCTTTTGCAACGGCTTCGAGCAATTCAGGTGTTTTAGGATGTAATGCTTGTGTTTCCTTATGCACGAAAAAAGTCATCGGCACACCCCAGTTACGCTGCCGCGAAATACACCAATCCGGGCGATTCTTGATCATTGCTTCTAGGCGGGCTCTTCCCCAGGCTGGGTAAAATTCTGTTTGCTCTACGGCTTTAGTTGCTAATTCACGCAAAGACTCATTTTGGGTTGTATTAGCACCCTGCGGCTTATTCATACCAATAAACCATTGCGGTGTTGAGCGGAAAATGATCGGTGTTTTGTGACGCCAACAATGGGGATAACTATGCTCAATTTTCTCAAAATGGATGAGATGCTGGCTTTGTTTGAGTGATTCGATCACCACATCATTGGCTTTCCAAACGAACATGCCGCCGACCAGTGGAGTTGCTGCCATGAATTTACCATCATTTCCAACCGGGCTATCGCTGGGTAGCTGATATTGCTGCCCGATAAAATAATCGTCTAAGCCATGTGCGGGCGCAGTATGGACCAAGCCAGTCCCAGCTTCCAATGTGACATGCTTGCCACAGATGATTTTGACTGTTCGAGTATCAAAAGGATGATGAAGCGTCAAATGTTCTAGCGTGCTGCCTTTGCAGCTTGCCAACGTTTCTCCACTGATTTGGTATCGTGCTAAGCAAGCTTCTTTTAGTTGCGCTGCTAGAATAAGTAATCCACGCGGCGTGCTGATCAATTCATAATCAAAATCGGGATGCACACAAACCGCCTGATTAGCCGGTAACGTCCAAGGTGTCGTGGTCCAAATCACTGCGTAACATTTCGTTTCACCCGGAATGGTGATAGAGAAAGTCTTTGCAAGCGCGTCATTCCCGGAAGAATCTGCAGTGAGTTCAAATCCCACATCGATCGCAGGGGATGTTTTATTTTCGTAATCGACTTCTGCCTCAGCGAGTGCAGATCCACAATCGATACACCAATTGACAGGCTTCTGGCCTTGATAGAGATGGCCGTTTTGGTAGATTTTACCTAGCGCTCGAATGATATCGGCTTCCGTTTGGTAATTCATGGTGAGGTAAGGATTGTCCCAATCACCCAGCACCCCCAATCGAATGAAATCCGCTTTTTGCCGTTCTATTTGAGCTTGTGCAAAGGTACGACATAAGGTACGCACTTGATCAGCCGGTAGATTCTTTCCGTGTTTTTTCTCGATTTGATGTTCGATCGGTAATCCATGGCAATCCCAGCCTGGAACATACGGCGCATCAAATCCACCTAAGGTTTTGCTTTTAATAATAATATCTTTGAGAATTTTGTTTACCGCATGGCCAATATGAATATCGCCATTCGCGTAGGGTGGCCCATCATGAAGAATAAACTTGGGCCTGCCTTGGCTAATCTCCCGAATTTGTTGATAGAGTTTTTTTTCTTGCCAGGCTTTAAGCATGCCAGGCTCACGTTTGGCTAGGTCACCCCGCATTGGAAAAGGGGTATCGGGTAGATTAAGGGTATTTTTGTAATCAGTCATGAAAAGTAGCCCAATGAAGTGTAAGGCAGGTGTTAGTGGAGCCTAAAATAGTTTTTAGCATTAATAATATCTTGTTTGATTTGTTCAATTAATGTTTCGAGATCAGCATATTTTTCCTCATCTCTGAGTTTATGCAAAAAATTGACTTGAAGATGCTGACCATAGATCTCTTGGTCAAAATCAAACAAATGAACTTCTAGAATCAATTTATTCGAGTTATGCGTTGTCGGTCTAACGCCAAGACTTGCTACACCTTGCATGACTTTGGGTAGTTTCGAAGACGCCCGACTGATAACCTCTACTGCAAATATCCCCTGCAAAGGAGGGCGGTTGTGTTTGAAGTGGATGTTAGCCGTTGGAAAGCCAAGCTGCTTCGCTAATTTTTCCCCATTAACGATTCGCCCACTCATGCTATAGGGTCGACCCAATAATTGTTGGGCAAGCACCATATTTCCAGCCGACAAAGCTTCTCTAATGGCGGTACTCGAAACCCGGATATGGTTGATTGAGAAATCAGCCATGACTTCAACCTCAAACTGGTCAGCTTGCTGGGAATGTGCTTTGAGCAGGGACACATCACCCATGCGTTTGGCACCAAATCGAAAATCGTCACCGACTAACAACCATCGAACATTTAATTGCTTTAGCAGTATGTCAGTAATAAAGCTTTGTGCAGAAATTTGAGCGAATGAGTGATTAAAGTGGCAAATTTGTACCCGATCGATGCCTAGTTCTGCAAAAATTTCCAATTTTTCCCGGAGACTGGTCAGTCGAGTCGGTGATTGATTAGGCGTCAGAAATTCACGCGGGTGTGGCTCAAAAATCATGATACAAGCCGAAAGCTGCAATCGATTCGCGGCTTGTTTAAGCCGCTCTAATATCGCTTGGTGGCCTAAATGGACACCATCAAAATTACCAATGGTCAATGCAAGCGGATTCTTATTCCGTGTGGCAGTGCTACGAAAAACTTGCATGCTTGACTGCTAAAGTAATAAGGATGCGTCTTGTTCCTACTAAAATCGATCGCAATCTAAGGCCCTTTTAAACATGAGGTCTCATCGTCAACTAAACAACGAGCGATGTCGCAGGTTCATCGGGGTAATTGCTCATCTGGTAACCTAGCCATAATCGACCAGCGATAAATGTGGCGACCATATCTGCATGATGCTTTAAGGTTGGATTGCCGAGCTCTTGGGTGGTTTCTTTAAATAAGGCTAGCCAGCGCTTGAACAAATCGGCATTAAGTGCGGGAAGGGCAATATGCTTTGGCATCGGGGCGCCACGGAAACGATTGGTTCCTCTCAACTGCGCTGACCAAAAGTTAGTCATCTGCACAAAATGCGCATCCCAGTCGATGACATGACCTTCAAAGATAGGACCTAAATCAGGATCCTTTCTCGCTTTAGCATAAAACTGATGAACAAGATTTGAAATTTCTTCTTCGGTATAGAGATCAGGATTGGGCGAAGGTATCGATTGCAGTGTCGTCATATAAAAAAACAGTTATTAAATATTAATGGAATGGCGCTAATTTTAGAAAATCTCGACTTATCGTGCTAGATATGTGACGATACGTGAATAGTTTCATTGTTATCTTTGTTTGCTAGTTTATCGATTACTAGCAAAATTGTCTAACGACGGACTAGCCGGTTCTAATTCCTATGAATCGATACACACTTGTTTTTGTAGTTTTCCATTTTCGCTTGCTGCCCATTTTGTGAGAAGGGGAAAAGATGAAATCGTTACACGGAAAATCGTTGTTAGATGATCCAGCGCTCAATAAATCCACTGCATTTACGCGCGAAGAAAGGCAACGCTATGGGTTGCGGGGATTATTACCCTACCGAGTCACCGATATCGATACGCAAGTGGCCCGTGTGCTAGGCAATATGCGATCCAAAACCAGCCATATTGAAAAGTACATCTTTTTGAACAGCCTGCTGGAACGCAATCAATGCTTGTTTTACCGAACCATGATCGATCACCTCGAAGAAATCATGCCGATCGTTTACACACCGACGGTGGGAGAAGCTTGCAAGCAGTTTGGCCATATTTTCAGAAAACCCCAAGGCTTTTATATTTCTCCGGAAGACAGAGGCGAAATTGCTTCGATACTCGATAATTGGCCCGAATCGGATATTCGCATCATCGTGATTACCGATGGCGAAAGAATTCTTGGCCTGGGTGATTTGGGGGCGAATGGTATGGGCATTCCCATCGGAAAAGTTGCGCTATATGTTGCCTGTGCGGGAATTCCTCCTGAAAATTGCTTGCCTGTGATGCTCGATGTTGGAACCAATAATCAAGCCTTGCGTGAGGATCCCTTTTATATGGGCTATCCCCATCCCCGCTTAACCGGAGAAGATTATTTATCGTTGGTCGATGAATTTGTGCAAGCTGTGCAAGCAAAATTTCCTGATGCAGTGATTCAATTTGAAGATTTTCATAACCAACATGCTTTTCCATTGCTCGATCGCTATCAGGCGCAAGTTCGCTGCTTTAATGATGACATCCAAGGTACCGCAGCGGTAACGCTGGCCGGTATCTATACTTCAAGCCACAT
>CAZIDT010000092.1:0-6007 GCA_964537855.1 uncultured Nitrosomonas sp. | reverse complement strand
ACAGTGGATTAGCAATTCCATTTGGGCCATATCTTGCAGTAGGTGGATTAATTGCTATGTTTTGGGGAAAACAAATTAATCATACTTATCTCAGTTTATTTTGAAAGGATCACATTTAATCGTTGGGCTGACTGGTGGTATAGGCTCAGGAAAAACCAGTGTTGCTAAGATTTTTCAAACATTCGGTATTGATATTATTGATACTGATGAAATTGCGCATGGGTTAACTCAAAAGAATGGCGAAGCAATCTCTCATATAAAGAAAGTCTTTGGGGAAGAGTATATTACTGATACTGGATGCTTAGATAGGGTAAAAATGAGAAATCTTGTATTTAAAGATTTATCAATGAAGAAGCAGCTTGAAGAGATACTGCATCCACTTATTTATAGAGAAGTAAAAAGGCTTATTCTGGAGATTAAATCGTTATATGGTATTGTAGTTATCCCACTGCTATTCGAGACAAATTATTTTTCTATGTTAATAGATCGAGTTCTTGTTGTTGATTGTTCTGAAGAATTGCAAATTTTACGTACAACTCAGCGAAGTAAACTTTCTCAGCAAGATGTTCGAGCGATAATTAAGGCTCAAATTCCTAGAGATAAGCGTTTGATCGATGCTCATGATATCATTTCTAATGATCGGGATTTTGTTTATTTAGCTGATCAAGTTAATAAACTCCATAATGAGTTTATTAAACTTGCAATAAATAAAATAGGATGATACGAGTTCTATAATTTCTTATTAATAGCCAAGGCTTGCTAAGAAATTATCAACATCAGTCTGATTAGAAAGTGCTTCAGGTTTTTCTTGAGGGCTGATGATAGGTCCGTTGAGCAAATTGTTAGGAGAACTTTTGTTATTTGTTGATGTGGGGTTGGTTGATATTGAGTTATCAAGTAATCTCAGTATCAATTCACTTTCGATTAGCTGTAGTATGTGAAAAATTTTCTTAATGACTTGACCTGTTAAATCTTGAAAATCTTGAGCCAAAATTATAGTTAGTAAATAATCATTAGCCGCTTCTGTTTGTTTAGATACATCTTCTAAATAAGATACTGTCTTTAGAAATAAATTTCTAAATTTGACTAGATTTTTATTTGAGTGAGGGCTATTCTCGAGTTCGATTAATTCTTGCCATTCTTGTATCAAGATACCGGCATTACTAGATAATTTTGATTGTATTGGTTTAATATTTTCGATAGCTGATAGTGTTGTCTCGGTCGCTGATTGTGTTTTAGACAAAACATAATTCAATCTTTCATGGATATCGGCTATCTGTTTATTAGTTTCTTCTAATCTTTTATCTTTATCATATCCAAGTTCACAAATATTGTTATGAAGGAGCCTTGTAATTTTTGCTATTCTTTCAAACAGCTTTTCATCGTCAGCTGATACTCTGGTTAGCTGAGAGTTAGTTGAATTATTCATTGCTTTTTAAATCGATTGATAAAATAAGCTTTCTTCACGAAGCTGCTTTATGAGCAATATTCTGGAGAATTTTATTTAATTTCTCATCCAGGGTCGCTGCAGTAAAAGGCTTTACAATATATCCGTTTGCACCAGCCTGAGCTGCTGCAATTATGTTTTCTTTCTTGGCTTCAGCTGTTACCATCAGAACTGGGATTTGTTTTAGTTCTGCATCTGCTCGAACACTTTGTAGCATTGTAAGTCCATCCATGTTGGGCATGTTCCAATCAGATACTACAAAATCAAAATTACTTTCACGAAGTTTTCTTAGAGCTGCAGCTCCATCTTCTGCTTCTTCTACATTAAGAAAGCCTAGTTCTCTAAGAAGGTTCCGTATGATCCGTCTCATGGTTGAGAAATCATCAACTACTAAAAATTTTAAGTTTTTGTCTACCGACATCAGTATTTCCTTATACGAGAGAATCTAAATTAGTACGTTCTGTACTGATTAACTTATAAAGTTTTACGGCTTACTAAAAAAAAAATTTAGAAATAGATCGTGTTCGCTAATTATTATCCTGGAAAATACTTCATTCAATATTTTCACAGATTCCTATTGAGAATTTACTTGGGATTACTGGATACGGTCTTTCTGAATGTTATATATCCAGGTAAATCTTATACTTGTATAATCATCAGAAATAATTTCATTTTAAGTATCTGAGGTAAATCTAATGACAAGGCGATTAATTAGTTCTGGTTCAACATTTGAAGAAGAAATTGGTTATTCAAGAGCAGTTGTTGAAGGAGACTGGATTTTTGTTTCCGGAACGACGGGCTTTGATTATTCGACCATGAGTATTTCAGAAGATTTACTAGAGCAAGCCGAACAATGTTTTAAAAATATCGAACTAGCATTGAAGCAAGCTGACTCAGGTTTAAAGGATGTGGTAAGGGTAACTTATGTATTGCCAGAGGTGACTGATTTTGAAAAATGCTGGCCTATTTTCCGGAAATATCTTGGTAATATTCGACCTGCAGCAATGATGATATCCGCGGGGCTATCAGACCCGAGAATGCGGATTGAAATTCAAGTAACCGCAAGAAAACGAGTTGATTAGTCGGAATTCATAGGGTTAAAGTTTTATTAGTAATAATCCGGTTTCGCATAATTTTCAAAGCGCGTGTACTCCCCTAAGAAAGTGAGATCAACTTTTCCAATTGGGCCATTACGCTGTTTACCAATAATGATTTCAGCGATTCCTTTTTCTTGTGTATCGGGGTTATATACTTCATCGCGATAAATAAAAAGAATTACGTCTGCATCTTGTTCGATGGCACCCGATTCCCTCAGGTCAGACATGATGGGTCGTTTATTAGGTCGCTGCTCTAAACCTCGGTTTAACTGCGATAGCGCGATTAAAGGAACCTGAAGTTCTTTAGCTAATCCTTTTAATGAGCGAGAAATTTCAGAAATTTCTGTTGCACGATTTTCATTTTGTGAGTGTGACGACATCAATTGCAGATAATCTACCACGATTAACCCCAGTTCCCCATGTTGTCGATAAAGTCTGCGTGCACGAGCTCTTAATTCAAGTGCATTTAATGCTGCGCTCTCATCAATGAAAATTGGAGCATCATTTAATTTACCCAGAGCATGGGTTAATCTTGGCCAATCATCATCGTCAAGTCGACCGGTTCTTACTTTATGTTGATCAAGCCGGCCAATTGAACCGAGCATCCTTAGAGCAAGTTGTGCCCCGCCCATTTCCATACTAAAAATGGCAACAGGCTTACTTAGTTCTAACGCGACATGTTCAGCAATATTCAGAGAGAAAGCAGTCTTTCCCATAGAAGGCCTGCCCGCAACAATAATTAAGTCGCCAGGCTGGAATCCAGAAGTTTTCTGGTCTAGATCATGAAAACCTGAGGCAATGCCGGTTACGTCACTTGGGTTTTCTTTACTATATAAAAGTTCGATTCGTTCAACGACCTGCTTGAGTAAAGGCTGGATATCAATGAATCCTTGTTTTCCTCTAGCGCCAGCTTCAGCAATTTCAAAAATCTTACTTTCAGCGTTATCGAGTAAATCTGTAGCGGAGCGTCCAGCCGGATTATAAGCAGACTCTGCAATTTGAGTACTAACTTCTGCAAGCTTTCGCATGATTGCACGTTCTCTAACAATTTCTGCATAACGGCGAATGTTCGCAGCAGTAGGAGTACTTTGTACAATAGACCCAATATAAGCTAATCCACCAATATTTTGTAATTCAGCTGAATTATCTAAAGATTCAGCTACAGTTATCACGTCGGCAGGTTTATTCTGCTCAATCAAATTACAAATATGATAATAAATTAGTTGATGATCCTGGCGATAGAAATCACTATGGGTGATGACATCTGCTATTCTATCCCATGCTTGATTATCGAGCATTAACCCACCAAGCACAGATTGCTCAGCTTCTACCGAGTGAGGAGGAGTTTTATAAATATCTAGTAACTCGTTATGCGTAATGCTGATAGGGATTGAAGATTGAGCCATAGGCATTCGTCAAATTCAGAAATTACTAGGAAAGTGTATTCTATCATTGAAGCGATAGATAAAAAAAGCAGGGTTGTTACTGTGACTCAACCCTGCTTTCAGAAAAAACTTGAATTTAGGCAGTAGTTTCGCCTAGAACCGATACCGTAATCTGTGCCAATACTTCATGATGAATTACAACAGTGATTGGGTAATCACCAATTTGCTTAATTTGCCCTTCGGGCATGCGTATCATTGATTTCTCAATGGAGAAGCCTTGGGATTTAAGGGATTCGACAATATTAGAGCTTGTCACTGAACCAAACAACTTTCCATCTACACCACTTTTTTGTGTGACTTGCAAGAGCAAGCCATCTAGTTTTGCAGCAAGAGCTTGGGCAGAGCCTAATTTCTCGGCTTGCTTCTTTTCAAGTTCTGCTCGTTTGGCATTAAATTCTGCAATCGCACTTTCAGTTGCCCATTTTGCTTTTCCTTGCGGAATCAAATAATTGCGAGCATATCCCTTTTTAACATTAACAATATCACCAAGTTGGCCTAGATTAACAATTTTTTCTAATAGTATGATCTGCATAATCGTTCTCCTTATTGAGTTTAATGCTGATCGGTATAAGGTAAGAGCGCCAGAAAACGTGCTCTTTCAATGGCGGTGTTTAATTGGCGTTGATAAAAGGTCTTGGTACCAGTAATACGCGCAGGAATTATCTTACCGTTTTCATTAATAAAATCCTTTAATATATCAACATCTTTATAGTCGATAGTTTTGATCCCTTCAGCCGTGAAACGGCAGAATTTTTTACGCTTGAACAAAGGGCGATTAGCGAGCTTTTCCTTTGCTTTTAGATTGTTTTCTTTGTTTCTAAAAAAACGAGCCATTTTTCTCTTTCCTGTACTTAATAGATAATTAAATTATATCGATCTGGCTGACATGTAGTACTAGCTGTGAACTCATTTTACTTTTCTTTGCAAGAAATCCAGTAAGTTTTATAGAAGTCTCAAGAGTTAAGCTAGATACTATCTTGGCAAGATGTGACATTGCTATTGCTGTGATATCGCAGGTAACCTGTCTGTGAATGCTTGCTTCAAGCTGTGTTGAACTATGATTAATTTCAAATTCGATAACCTCGATTCCAGCAGGTGTATAGCGTATTTGATTTAGCTTGATCAGCTTTCCACAAATCGTCGTCAGATTACAATTCAATCGTTCGCCTACTTTAGGCTTGGCTCACGGTTTGATCAGGCGATTTTTGATCACTGACTTCGCTAGCTTCTTCGACTTCTTCAGAAGCGATACCCTCTTCATCTTCTATGAGTGTGGATTTGGCCTTGCCTTCGTGCATCATAACAGAAGGTGCGGTAACCGCCGATTTCATTCGAATCGTTAGATGACGCAACACAGCATCGTTAAATTTAAATGCGTGTTCCAAATCATTGAGTGTTTCTTGGTCACACTCAATGTTCATTAAAATATAGTGTGCTTTATGTACTTTCTGGATGATGTAGCACAATTGGCGTCTCCCCCAATCTTCTACACGATGAATTTTTCCATTCTTAGTAGTGATCATGCCACTATAACGCTCGACCATTGCCGGTACTTGCTCACTCTGATCCGGGTGAATGATCAACACAATTTCGTAATGTCTCATAAATTCCTCTTGGGTAAAGCCTCCCAACCTAATGATAATTATACTTTTAGTGTTGGTGAGGCAAGGGTTAAAATCAGAAAAACAGCACTCTATTCTACTGAATCGGGCAGTGAAGATCAAAATAACTTTCTTTGTGTCAGTGGGTCGGAAAAAAATAATTCCTTAACCTTGAGTTTGAAAGCATAAAATATGCGTAGTAGTGCCGATGGATTTGATTTAATGTAGATAGCTCCAAGCGTTTGCAATCAGTCAAGTTAAATTTTTGTTGACTCGCATTAACCCTTGCTTACATTAATATTACAATGCAGAGGTACTAATGCAAATAATAAAGCATTATTCATTTAATTAATGCGCCATGATTTTGATTTTATTTATAAAGATAGATTGATTAATGACAAAACTTATAAACGATAC
>CAZIDT010000091.1:0-6031 GCA_964537855.1 uncultured Nitrosomonas sp. | reverse complement strand
GTAACAGTTAATATTGCTTTATAGGTAAAGATCGTTTGTACACCGTCCATAAATTGTCTTAAATATTTGTTGGTTCTAAAGTTGGTGTAGTGTTAATTTGATGAATATTTGGCTTAGCAGGCTCTTTATTATTTCCTATTGAACCCCATGCTAGCTGTAATTGAGACAATAGCTCAATAATTTCATTAATAATTCCAATACTATTTTGAATATTTGCAATAAGAAGTTGCCTAGTCATATACTCATATAAAGCTTGTAGATTATTTGCAATTTCACCACCGACAGAAATATCCAGGCTTGCTTTTAAGCCATTATCGATAATCGATATAGCTTTTGAGATCATTTCTCCCTTTGCAGCAATATTGTTGCGTGAGATTTCTTGTTTAGCTCTGCTGAGAGCGCTGATAGATCCCTCAAACAGCATTAGGATTAGCTTATGTGAATCAGCGGATGCTACTCCAGACTCAACACCAACACGTTGATAAGAATTGATTGCGTAATTTTTTGCAGACATAGATTTATCTTATATTAATAAAATTAATAAAATTCATTTATCTATCAAAGGGCTAATTTCCCGAACTAGCCTTTGGTAAATTTGATAGTTGCTGTTGAAGGAAGGTGCTTGTTTGAGTCATGCTTGCAATCATCGTATCCAATGCAGTGAATTGCGCGCGGTACCTTTTTTCGACATCTTCCAATCGGCGACTCAATGATTCACGTTGCTTGCCAATATCTTTGATCGTGTCGTTAATTCCATCTAGGCGACCGTCAATCAAGCCATTGCTCTTAAGCATGCCATCAACCAATTTATCAAGCTTAACCGCAAATCCGTTAGTAGCGAATAATGCGCCCAGATCTTTATCAGGATTATTGATTACCGAGGTTAATTTTGCATTGTCTAATTGTAATGTGCCGTCTTTCTGGAAATTGACCCCAATCTGTGAAAGAGAATTTAAACTACTTGACGCACCTGGTAAGAATGAATTCAACACGCCACGTATTTGACTTTCAACCGTACGAACTGTCGCATCCCCTGTTAAAACAGATGCTTGTTTGTTGGCGGTATCATAGCGAGAAATATCACTAATTGTTTTTGCAAGTTCATTATAAGCACCCACAAATGCGCTAACTGCGGTTTGGATCTTAGATGTATCTTGACTTATTGATAAACTAGTAGTAGTGCCTGGAGCAGCTTTTAGCAAGTTAAAAGTTACTCCCTCTAAGGCGTCTGTTATCGTGTTAGAAGATTTGCTGATTGTTATCCCATCTATCACCATCGTTGCATTCTGTGCTGCAACGGTTTGTGTCATATTCGCAGTACCACCGGTAGTTGCATCATAAGCTAGCTTAGATAGTCCAGCATTATTTAGATTATTACCATCATCATCACTAACTGTAATTTTTAGCGCATTATCTGTGCCAGTATTATTTGAAGCGATTACTAAACGATTCCCACTTCCATCATTAACAATACTCGCAGTAATGCCAACATCGGCTTCATTAATCGAATCACGAATACTCGCCAAATCTGTTTGATCTGATTCGATCGTTATCGTTTTGGATGTTTTTGTAGGATTACTAGTAAACGTTCCATCGCCATTATAAGTACCAAATTCGATTGTTAACGTACCACTTCCTATTGCTGTACTGGTAGTCGCAAATGATTCGGATTTGATTTTTTGGGCCTGAGCAAGATTCTGAACTTCGATTTGATGGCTACCGGCTGCTGCACTAGTAGATGCATTTGCAGTGACAATTGTTGAGTCACTAACATTAGCTTTAACGCCAGTAAATATCGATAGATTGGTTAATGTCTTAACACTGCTCTGAAAAGAAGATAGGGCGCCCTTTAAACTTCCATAAGCAGAAATTTGCGCTTGCTGAGTAGCTTCCTTATTGGTAAGAATTAATAGCGGACGTTGCTCAATCGCCATAAGTTGTCCAACAATTCCATTGACATCTAATCCTGAGCCTAGACCTGGTGAAGAAATCATTTTAAATCCCTTTATCGAGCTAGTTAGCTACATTTATGCCTTATCATGAAACAGTAATCCTTCAATTTTTCCTAAGGCACGCGCGATCGTAATGGCTTCTTCGGAAGGAAATTGACGTATCACTTCCTGAGTTTGAGCATCCATGATCTTAACTACCGTTTTTCCTGTTTCTTCATCAATCGAGAACTGCAGATTTGGAGCAAGCGTTTGTGTAAAATGTTGGATTTGATTTACAGCATCCTTAACTTCTTCAATACCAACCGGACTTTGATCAACAACTGGTTTTGATTCGGGAATTGTTGCTATCGTTTGAATAGCTGGATGTTCATTCTTCTGCACCTTCTGTTGTGGTAATACGGGTTGTAAAAAATCTGCTACCCCCGTAGCTGAACTTATCATCATTTTGAACTCCTTTCTAAAACTGATTTAGGGTAGCGATGATTATTGAGCTACCCTAAATCAAGCATTATTAATACTATGCTTATCTTAATAAAGACAACACATTATTAGGTATTGCATTTGCTTGAGCGAGCATTGCAACACCAGCTTGTTGCAGAATTTGTGCTCGTGTCATGCTAGCTGTTTCTGCAGCAAAATCAGCATCACGAATACGACTACGTGATGCAGACAAATTCTCAGATGAGGTTTGTAGATTACTAATTGTGCTTTCGAGACGATTCTGAATCGCACCAAAGCGTGCACGTTGATCATTAACTGTTGTTAAAGCCGCGTCAACAATTGCGAGGGTACGAGTAGCTGCTTCAGCAGTAGTGATATCCATCGCATTAGCTGCTTGCAGTTGGGCTCCATAAGTTCCTGCAGCCGCAGTCCCTGGTGTTCCAGCATCTTGGAAAACATCAGCAACAGCAGTAGTTACCGTAAATGATTTCGCGGAATCAAGTACCACTTTTCCGGTATACCAGGCGCCATTTCCATTTGTCCATACCCCAGTGGTTGCATCAAGACCGCCGCCAGCCAATGTATCGGCCAAACTATCCGCTGTACCGGTATCTCCATCTAATACTGCGGTATCTGATACCGTGATGTCGAGAGCAGTTCCGGTGTTATCGTATGAGTTATTCAAGAGACGAAGATCATTACCTTGCGAATTCGTTAGTTTAAGTGCCCAATAACCATCCTCAGTTAATACCGCTTCTGCTGTGAAGCCTGTTTTAGCAGCGGCATCATTGAAGGCCTGTACAGCAGTACTTAGATAACTACCAGAGTCAACATCTGCCGTATCATCTGAACCACCGGTTTTGAATGAAACCGTCGTATATTTCGGGTCAACCGTATTTGCGTTGGTTGGGTCAGAGTAGTCAGTCGATATTGCAAACGAATAGGTTGTGTTTTGTTGGAAACCAGCACCAGCACCTGTATCTGCACCTAATACAACTTCAGTCGTTGCGCTTGCATTGACACCGCTTCCTGTACGATTAATTGCTGTTGCTATTTCATTTGCGCTTGCGCCTGCACGATAATAAACGTCAAAATTACCGGAGCCAGTTGAGATTCTAAAGTCTCCTGCTGCAAGAGCACCATTGATACCAGATGCATCACCTGTCGTTCCACTCAAAAGCACTGAGTTACCAAAAGCATCGCTATTTGTTCCGATTGTTCCTGCAACTAAATCGCCTGATCCGCCTGGCGTAAAGGCAGCTAAGCCACCAATACGGTAATTACCAAATGCATTGGTTTGAAAATTGCCAGAAGAAGCAGAAATAGTTTGATTGGCATTGGCACCTACTTGAAAATTCATGGTGCTAAAAGATCCATCTAACAGATTCAACCCGTTAAATTGAGTTTGACTCGCTACACGTTGAATTTCTGAAGTTAGCTGAGTTACCTCAGCTTGAAGTGCTGCACGATCACTCGCAGTATTGGTAGCATTGGCTGCTTGAACTGATAATTCACGGATACGCTGTAAGTTATTACCAATTTCAGTTAATGCCCCTTCGGCGGTCTGAGACATTGATATACCATCATTTGCGTTTCGCGCAGCCTGGTTAAGACCTCTAATCTGTGTGCTCATTCTTTCAGAGATAGCAAGACCAGCTGCATCATCTTTAGCACTGTTAATACGTAAACCCGATGATAAACGCTCTAACGCAGTATTTAACATACCTTGCGAGCCATTTAAATTTCGTTGAGCATTCAACGAGGCAATATTAGTATTGATAATTTGTGGCATTTGTTTCTCCTTCAGAGTTTAATTACTATAGATCAGTAAAATGCGGCGCTTGTGCCGCTCACGGTGACGTTGACTCTGCCTGCAATCCATTCAGGCTCTAATGAGTCGCTGTTGATGAAGGTAAACGGAATGACTAAAAAAAAGTTTAATTAGTAATTGACAGATTTGTATATGCTTATAACAAATGAATATGATTGATTATACTTGCGATGGTAATAATGGTCAGTTATGCTGATCACAACCCATTAATTAACAAATACTTATTGTGAATGAATCGTTATCGATACTCCTGGTAGGTTTTCTTAATCAGAGTGCGGGAATCATCTGTAAGATACTTACAGATGAGGATATAAATTTTGATTCTAAATTGGTAAGCACTTATGATGAGTTTTTACATGCAATACAAAAGTGTCACTGGGACATCATCATATCAAATGAGGCTACGCCCGCAACGGGCGCTCATGCAATACTTACTTATTTTTCTAAAGCTAGCCAATTTTTGAAAATTCCGGTAATTATTGTATCGAGTGAAGATAGTGAAAAATCAGCCAGGAGCTTTCTAAAAGCAGGAGCATATGATTTCATGCTAATGTCAAGCCTAGTTAGACTTGCTCCTGTAATTAGAAAATGTGCTCAAGAATTAAGGAACATTCAAGAAAATCATGTTACACAGCTTAACCTTCAGAAGAGTGAAGCACGATTCCGTGCCATTGCTTCCAATTTGCCAGGCTTAGTATTTCAGTTCTTAAAGAAACCAGATAAGTCGATTGCTTTTCCGTTTGTGAGTGAAGGAGTATTGATGCTATTAGGTTTAACAAGCGAGGAGTTGATGACACGTCCCGATCTGTTTTATCAAATGATACTCCCTGAAGATCAGCAATCCTATAATGAGCAAATGCAAGCATCTGCTGAAAACTTTTCTACCTGGAATTGGGAAGGAAAAATTAGAGTAAAAGGGGATGAAGATTTAAAGTGGATTAGTTTGCGAGCTACTCCCCGGCAATCCATCCAAGGCGGTATACTATGGGATGGGATTGTTCTCAATATTACACGTAATAAGTTAGCAGAAATTGAACTTGCACACTCACATGCACAATTAGCAGAATTATCTTCCTACTTACAAAAAATTAAAGAGCATGAGCGTATGCGTATTGCTCGTGAAATTCATGATGACATTGGCGGTACATTAACAGCAATTAAATGTGAACTCCAATCATGTATTGATATCGATAGACCTCGGTTACCAGAATTTTATCAGCAGAAGGCTAGATCAATCGAGGAATTAGTTGATTATGTAATTGATAGCACTCGTAGAATTTCATTAGATCTCAGGCCGGGTGTTCTAGATGTTGGAATAGTAGCATCCATTTACTGGCAAGCGAGAGAGTTTAGTAAACGCAATCATATTCCTTGCGAAGTGGAATGTGCGAGCGAAGATATTTCACTCAATGATGATCTTGCAGTAGCAATCTTTAGGATATTTCAGGAAGCTCTGACAAACATTACAAAACATGCAAATGCATCTATTGTAAAAGTTAAACTTGCAGAGGTAGCTGGTTATGTTTTATTGGAAGTTATTGATAATGGAAAAGGTATTACTGATCTTGAAATGAAAAAATCAAACTCTTTCGGTATACGCGGAATTCGTGAACGGTGTCAACAATTGGGTGGCGATTTTTGTATAGCAGGCACTAAAGGAAAGGGAACTAGTGTTCTGATTAAGATTCCTATTGAAATTAAAACAATTAATTAGCCCTTGATACTGACTAGTCACAGAGGACAAAGATGATACGAGTAATGATTGCAGACGATCATGCGATCGTACGTCAAGGCTTAAAACAAATTT
>CAZIDT010000090.1:0-6037 GCA_964537855.1 uncultured Nitrosomonas sp. | reverse complement strand
TATTGCACTGGCAAGGACGACTTTACTTTGAATTCAAAAAAATTGACCTCGCAATTTGGCATCAATGGATACCTTTCCCTGGTGAAATCGATATCAAACAAGGCAAAGGTGTCCTGAGAGGCTGGTTAACTCTAGCTGAAGGCACTATTGATGATTGGTTAGTCGATGCCGCTTTGCATCGAATCAGCGCAAATCTCGGCGCAAATTTACCCAAACTTGAGCTCGATTTCTTGCAAGGACGGATTGGATCCAAGCAATTCAATCAATCGGGCAATCAAATTCAAGAATGGGCGACGCACCAATTAAATTTCAAACTAGCGCATCAACAGACTGTAACGAATCCAATCAATATCCTTTGGCGAAAATATCAGAATTCAGAATCTAGTGAAGAATCGAATTATCTACAAATCGATGAAATCGACATGGGAGTATGGGCTAATTTACTCGGCTATTTGCCTGTAGATGCAGCGTTGCGTGAGCAGGTTAGAAAATATTCCCCTAACGGAAAAGTTGAACAAATGCAGTTAAGTTGGAAGGGCAGCTGGCCAAAACCACATTCTTATCAACTGGATGCGCAATTCAATGACTTCTCTCTAGATAATATCCACTTAGGACACTTAGCTGCTGTCAATGGATTAAGCGGAAATATCCAAAAAACGGAGCAAGAAGGACTGCTTCATTTAGACGCTCAGTCAATCTCAATCAAATTATCACAGCCGTTTTCAGAACCGATTGTATTAGATACTCTCTCAGCAAAATTAGACTGGAAAATTGCAGTGAATCAAGACAGCATCGCTTATCAAATCAAGGATTTATCATTTAGCAATGCTTATATATCAGGATCTTCTATTCATGGGAGCTATCGGCATGAGCAAACTAACTCTAATTGGATTGATTTGCAAGGAAGCCTAGACCAAGCTGAAATAAGCTACCTCTCGCAATTACTACTGCCCATTGCTGACAAAACCCGGCTATCCTGGCTAGATGAAACATCTTTGTCAGGGCAATTAAAAAATTCACAATTTAATATTCAAGGCAGCTTAAATGATTTCACGAATGATCTTAGTTGGTCACTGACAACTGAATTAGCCAATGTATCGGCTAGTTTTGCAGAACAGTGGCCAAACATCACTGCCGCTTCAGGGCAGTTATCGGCTAACCCAACGCTGATCACGGCAAATTTGTCACAAGGAAATATTGAAGTAATTCAATTCAAAGACACTACCGTTCAAATTGCCGACATTCGATCAAAGAAACCCCTTTTAACTATAAAAGGCGAAGCAACAGGGAAAACGAAACAAATTATCCAATTGATAAAGGAAACACCATTAGCAAAGAATCGACTTGATATCGACATTCCAGACACTATAACTGGAACAGGAAAATTACAATTTGAATCAACTATTCCCATTTTGACCAAAGAAGAATCTACTACTATTAATTTAAAAGGCCAGTACCAATTTATCAATAATCAATTCGATTTTGGTCCTGAGCTACCAGTTATCAGTAAAGTCAATGGAAAAATTTCCTTTACACATAGCGCCTGGGATTTCGATGAAATCCAAGCACAACTTCTTGGGGGGCCAATCGTAATCCGTTCTCAGTCGCTCAGTAATGACAAAAAACAAATTACCTTGGAAGGTCAGGCAAATTTTGACCGATTTAATGCACGTTTATCGCAAAAATCACCAAGCACTCTACAATTTTGGTTACAACCTATCCAAGGAACTACGGATTGGTCTGCGACCGTTGATCTAAATAATAACCAAATAACGGCTATGCAAGTAGCTTCATCACTGCAGGGCGCCGCATCGTTATTACCGGCTCCATTTTCTAAAACACTCGATGAAACCACTCCTCTTATTTTTACTAAAACCAAAATCGATTCCACAACTGAAAAGTTGATTTTCCAATTAGGAGAAAAGGTTACCGCTGAGATTCACCGCACTCAAACAAAACAGGGAGATTTTATTCCGACACGCGGTGTCATGAGTTTTGGTAATCGTTCGACAACACTACCCAATGAAAAATTGACCTTAATGCGTGGCACTATTCCATTACTAGAATGGGATAAATGGCAAGAATTGCTTGATCAACACGACGAAATTGCTTCGTTAACCAAGCAGCAAAGTCGGGGTATCGATGCATTACTCACACATCACATCCGATTTGATTTAAACGTGGGGGTACTAGATTTCCTAGGGAGTCGATTTAATGATTTTAGCTTACGCGCGGATAAGCATGGTCCGGAATGGATTACCGATGTAACAAGCCGAGAAGTTATCGGGAAAATTCACTGGAACGCAGCAGGCAAGAAAAAAGCAACCGCAAAACTAAAAAAATTATTAATACCTGAATCTCTTCCAGAAATAGATTCATCCAAGAAGCAGCTGTATGGGCCCCAAAATTGGCCGATTATTGACTTACTCGCCGATGAATTTTTTTATAAAGAAAGGCTACTCGGTCAATTAACGCTGTTAGCTGGGCAAAATGGAGAAAATTGGGTAATTGACCGAATGGAAATTTCTCATAAACACAGCATCTTCACAGCTCATGGTATCTGGCAGAATCAGAGAGAACCTTTTCTAATGGATACCGAGATCAAATTAGTGACTAACGATATCGGTAAATTCCTTAATCGCGTTGGCTACCCTGATCGCATCGCTCGTGGCGAAGGAAATTTGGAAGGTCATCTCTCATGGCAAGGAAAACCTTTCTCAGTTGATTTCCCAACCTTAGCAGGGCAGTTAAGATTAACAGCAAAACATGGGCAATTTACTAAATTTAAACCTGGCATGAGCAAATTACTAGGTATTTTCGATCTCAAAGCGCTGCCACGCAGACTTACACTTGATTTTTATGATATTTTCAGTCAAGGTTTTGGTTTCGATGATATTCTTGGAAATGTTAGAATTGACCATGGGATCGCAACCTTTGCAGATTTAGAAATTGCGGGAAGCTCTGGCTATCTGGCCGTTTCAGGAGAGATTAATCTCGATCAGGAAACGCAATCGTTGCGGATTAAAATGTTTCCATCGTTGGGATTAGTTACACCAGTAATCGGCATAGCATCAATGATTGCAGATCTTTCGCTCAAAGATCCATTTGGAAGAGTAATGTTTAATGAATATGCCATAACAGGGAAATGGGATGAACCGCTGGTTAAAAAACTATCTGAGGAGAATTGATAAAACATGAATATGCAACAAGCTAAGTCTGCTACTTTAGGAGTGGGAAGGTGTTAAATAACAACACAAATTCTTCATCGAATTCAGAAAAAGAAGAATCCCCAAAAATCCGTGTTGCAGCAATCCAAATGGCTTCTGGTCCTAGTGTTTCTGCAAATTTGGAGGAAGCACTGCGTTTAATCGAACTCGCAGTTACACAGCAGGCAAAGCTTGTCGTACTACCCGAATACTTTTGCATTATGGGAATGCAAGACACAGACAAATTAAAAGTCCGTGAAAAACCTGGGGAAGGAATGATACAGACTTTCCTGAGTGAAACTGCCAAACGGTTTGGAATATGGCTCATTGGCGGATCAGTTCCACTAATCTCTGAGGTACCCGAAAAAATTTTTAATAGTTGCTTGGCTTATAATGATTCTGGTGAACAAGTTGCTCGCTATGACAAGATTCATTTATTTGGTTTCTCACATGGCAATGAACGTTTTGCGGAAGAAAAGACCATTAAAGCAGGTGATAAAGTAGTTGCGATTGATTCACCTTTTGGTCGAATTGGACTTTCAATCTGCTACGATCTACGATTTCCTGAGCTCTACCGAATGATGGGGAAGATTGATATCATTTTAGCCCCTTCTGCTTTTACTGCTATTACTGGGAAAGCACATTGGGAAACCCTAATTCGTGCCCGTGCCATTGAAAACCAAGCTTATGTGATTGCACCTGCACAAGGGGGGTATCATGTAAACGGACGGGAAACGAATGGTGATAGTATGATCGTCGATCCTTGGGGTGGAATAATGAATCGCTTATCACGGGGTCCAGGTGTAGTTGTCGCAGCTATCGATCCAGCCTATCAAGCTAGTGTCAGAACAAGCTTGCCTGCGCTTGAGCATCGCTGTCTCTACCCACAAGTAAATTAGGCCATGACCCCATTAGTACTGCATAAAGCAGAAAAATAAATATATATGGTAGATCAAAGAAATACAGACACGCAAACAAACAGGAACGAGCATTTTTCTATTGCGGAACGCTGCCTGTTAGCCCCATTCCAACTGGATACTCATCGACTAGATCAAGTATTTGGAGAAATGCTATCGCATCATATTGATTATGCTGATCTTTATTTTCAGCATAGTCGAACCGAGGGTTGGGCTCTTGAAGAAGGAATTGTTAAGTCGGGCAGCTTTAACATTGATCAAGGGGTTGGCGTTCGTGCCTTAAGCGGTGAAAAAACAGCTTTTGCTTATTCTGATGATATCAGTATTTCCGCTTTACTCACTGCGGCCAAAGCTACCCGCGCTATCGCAAATCAAGGAAACTCAACTGCTGCACACATCATCACACATAATAACGATCATCATCCTTTGCTTTACTTACCGCATGATCCGATTACAAGCATTACCGATAATGATAAAGTTCAACTGCTCGAAAAACTCGAAAGATACGCGCGCGCGTTAGATCATCGCATCATCCAGGTATTAGCTTCCTTATCTGGCGAATATGAGGTCATTATGGTAATTCGAAGCGATGGGAAGCTTGTGGCTGATGTAAGACCACTAGTACGCGTCTCGCTTCAAGTCATAGCAGAAGAAAATGGAAGACGTGAACAAGGTGTATCCGGTGGAGGGGGTCGCTTTGATTATTCTTATTTTACGGACGCAATATTGAACAACTATGCACAACAAGCTGTTCATCAGGCAATCATCAATTTGAGTGCAAAACCTGCACCGGCTGGTACAATGACAGTTGTACTAAGTAGCGGGTGGCCTGGTATCTTATTACATGAACCAATTGGTCATGGATTAGAAGGGGATTTTAATCGTAAAGGTAGCTCTGCTTTCTCCGACCGCATTGGAGAGCGTGTTGCTGCAAATGGAGTAACAGTGGTAGACGATGGAACCCTGATTAATCGCAGGGGATCGCTTACTGTTGATGATGAAGGCAATCCAGCTCAAAATACGGTTCTTATTGAAAATGGGATACTGCGAGGTTATTTACAAGATAGCTTAAATGCTCGTTTGATGAAGCAACCCCTGACCGGGAATGGAAGGCGTGAGTCTTTCGCGCATATTCCTATGCCGCGTATGACTAATACCTATATGCTAAATGGTGATAAAGCGCCTGAAGAAATTATCGCCTCGGTTAAACAAGGTCTGTACGCTGTCAATTTTGGAGGAGGGCAAGTTGATATCACGAGTGGAAAATTTGTTTTTTCTACTGCGGAAGCGTATATGATAGAAAATGGAAAGATTACCTATCCAATTAAAGGAGCAACTTTAATTGGAAATGGGCCTGATGTACTCACGCGTGTTTCCATGATCGGGAATGATTTGTCGCTCGACCCTGGCGTCGGAACATGTGGAAAAGAAGGTCAGAGTGTTCCCGTAGGCGTTGGACAACCAACATTGCGCATTGATGGATTAACTGTAGGTGGCACAGGTAGCTAGGGTAGCGAGGTAAATCTAATTTTACATTTATAATCATATTTTTAATGAAGCAAACCTAAAAAAATATTAATAACAGGATGCAATAGGAATGACCGAAGAATTAACTGGCGCAGAAATCACAATCCGTTGCCTTCAGGAAGAAGGGGTAGAGTACATTTTTGGCTACCCTGGCGGTGCTGTATTATTTATTTATGATGAGCTATTTAAACAAGATAAAGTTAAACGTATCTTGGTCAGGCACGAACATGCGGCATTGCATGCTGCCGATGGGTATGCACGATCTAGTCATAAAGTGGGTGTTGTACTTGTAACGTCAGGACCGGGTGTAACCACTGCGGTTACAGGAATCGCCACCGCCTATATGGATTCAATTCCATTAGTCATCATCAGTGGTCAAGTACCAAC
>CAZIDT010000089.1:0-6039 GCA_964537855.1 uncultured Nitrosomonas sp. | reverse complement strand
ATCCATATGTCAAGCAATACTAAATCAGGCCGACTCTGATTGCGACAAATACGTGCTTGCTCTGCATTTTCCGCCAATACAACTCGATATCCCTCATCACTTAGAATCTCAGATAATAATTCTCGTATGCCAATTTCATCATCAACAACCAGAATAGTATTGTTGGCCATATATCACTCCTTTCGTATCTGAGTTCAACCCGCTTCCTTGGTCCTCATTATGCTTTAACAAAGCGCTATCCCGCCCTCACACCACTTGATTCATAAGTTGATGCCGCTTGCCCAGAATTAATCACCGGCAACGTGATTGTAACTTTTGCGCCATGTGGTTGAACATTTTCAATCTGAATTGTACCGTTATGTTCATCAACAATTTTTTTGACAATCGGCAACCCAAGTCCTGTACCTCTTGGCTTAGTCGTTACATAGGGCTCAAAAGCAAGCGTTTTAATTTCTTCGGCAAAACCCTTCCCATTATCGACAATGCACAACTTAACACTTCCTGGAATCATATCAGTACTCACCATAATCGTACCATTCTTAGTATCTGCTAGCGCATCTTGCGCATTTTGTAATAAGTTATGAATCACTTGCCGTAATCTTGCTGGATCGCCGCGGATCAATAAAAGATCAGAAGATAGTGCCAGCTTTATTTCAGGGCACTGAGAATTCTCGACTTTAGCATTAGAGGTCTCATACAAAGCCAGAACCTCATGAATCAGCCGGTTAAAATCAATTTGAACCATTTCTAATTCAGGAATACGCGCGTACTCACTAAATTCATTTACCATCTTTTTTAAGGCTTCAACCTGGTTAACAATAGTTTCAGTCGAACGTTGCAGAATCTTAGCATCTTGCCCACTTAATTTTTCCATTAGCCTATGCTGCATCCGTTCCGCAGAAAGTTGGATTGGGGTCAGAGGATTTTTTATTTCGTGAGCCAAGCGACGTGCGATCTCTCCCCAGGCCACCGTACGCTGCACCTGCAATAACCCTGTAATATCATCAAATACCACTATGCCACCGCCGCCCGAAGATTCAGGCAATCGCGTCCCGCGCAATAGCAGAACTTGGTCTTTATTCTCACTAAAATGCAACACCTGCCTTTGCCATTCTCCAGCTTGGGTCAACCCAAATCCATTTTGTATTTCTGATGCCAGCAAATGAAACTTAGGTTCTTTCTCAACGCACTCATCAATCGCGAGACCTTCAAGATAAATTAATGGAATTTGCAAAATTTGTTCAGCGCTGCGATTAACAGTTCTTATTTTTAACTTATCATCAAATACCATCACCCCAGAAGAAAGATTCGCCAGTATACTTTCTAAATAAGCACGCGCACTCTCAATCTCATGCTGACTTTGTTGTGCATTAGCACGAGCCAGATCTAATTGCTCGGTCATCAAGTTAAACGATTCCGTTAAAACACCTAGCTCATCATTACTAAAAACCTGATGTCGCCTGCTAAAATCACCCTGAGCAACAGCACGTGTACCTTCAGCAAGCATACCCAGTGGCGCACTTAGTTTTTCGCTGATAAGAAAAGCGCTAGCAAGCGCTGAGAAAAGGGCTAGCAGTAGCGCAAACGTTAAAGTCACACTATATAGCCGCGTAATTCCCTGTTTGGATAGTACCAATTCCTGGTAATTCCGATATCCTGTTTGAACGATCTCTGCATTTTCGGCGAGACCAGAAGGTACCTGCTGTAACACCTGCAACACACGAATATCATCTTCCAGACTCAGTACATTAACAGGAACCAATACACGTAAAAATAGACCTTTATTGGGAATTGATTCGACAGCACTATAGCTCTTTTGCATTCTAATGTGTCGCATAGCAGTTGCATTGGGTATTTCTGGAAATAGCGCGACATCATCAAGACTTGAAAATGCAATCGCTTTTCCATCTTGATTGAATAAGGTTGCTTCCTGAATATAGGAATGCGCCAAAAGTTGATTTAACGAAGAAAGGGTTTGGGAAGGCGAATCTGCGAGCGCTAAAGCTGTGACCTTGGCTTTTTTTTCTAACTCTTCCAATAAATTATCCAGCATGGTTTGACCGAGATTGATTCCACCTTCAAGTGCTTGATCAACCTTGACATCAAACCACGATTCGATACTCTTTCCGAGAAATTGCACTGAGATTCCATATACTAATGCTCCTGGTAGAATCGCCATTAACGAAAAAACCACCAATAGCCGAAGCGCCAGCCGCGAACCAAAAACACGTGTTTTAAGCCTCTTTCTTAATCTCCATAATAAAAAAACAACGATACCGAGAAGCAGCAACACAAAAAAAACATTGAGTACAATCAGCCACCGATAAAATTTACCAAGAAAATCAGTATTCGCTCCCGCTGTCGCCAGGAGAAACAACAAGATGACACTTAATCCTGTAGCAAGGAGAATAAGATATTTCACAGATTATTATTGAATTGAAAATGAATGCGCCACAGGCAGTTTAGTACGCCACTCTTTTTTCTCTGAACTTAAATTCCATTCTTTAGAGCTTAATGATTCAAGTTGAAACGGCTTAGATAAACGAGAAGCATCAAGCCATACTTGCAAACTAGCTAAGTATTCCATATTGGGTTTTAGCTTCAATTTTTCTTCAACTGGAATATGATGTTGGGTCCCCAGTTCTTGAAGTGCCTCGCTTAATGTATCAAACCCTTGCGATTTAGATCGGTGGCTCAGTCGATATTGTCGGGTTAGCGCGTTGTAGCTCAGGCCGATTCGTAATTTACTTCTAGCTACTTCATCATCAACCCAATACCATTTGGTATCGATCAATGCAAATTTAATTACAAAATACAAAACGATACCCTTCTCAAGAGCCTGCTCCAAGGTATTATTTAATTCTATTGCTGCGTCAACATTAATCTGATAGCCAACGCCTGTTGCCTCTAATGCAAATGATTTGATTTTTATATTACCTTCGCTATAAGCCGACTGAATGGTCACAACAATGAGCATAAGCCCCAATATCAGCAACCCAGCAAATCTTACCAACCAATTCATGCCGTTATAGCTTATAAAATAAGGCATAATAAAAACCATCGTGGAAGCAGTTAGGTAGCAATTGCCCGTTATTGATTTCTGCATGAGTGATCGGAAGTAAACGGGCATCGGGGTGTCTATCCAAGAAGCTTTTTACTTGCTGGCAATTCTCTTCAGCAAACACGGAGCAAGTCACATAGAGCAACTTTCCTTCGCTGTTAAGGAGTGGCCATAGTGCCTCCAAGATATTTTGTTGCAAATTTACAAACATAGGAAGATCAGAGATACGCCGCAACCACTTTATATCAGGATGTCGACTCACAACTCCAGAAGCGCTACAGGGCACATCCGCTAAAATTCGATCAAAAGGCTTGCCATCCCACCATGAAAACGGGGAGGTTGCATCACCACAAATTTGCCGGAAGGGCTCAATTCCCAATCGCTTAAAATTTTCAGATACTCGGACTAAACGTTGCTGGTCAGTATCCATGACCGTCAACTGCAAATCTGCAATTTCCATTAAATGGGTACTTTTCCCGCCTGGAGCAGCGCAAGCATCCAGCACGTTCATTCCATCACCGACATCTAGAAAAGATGCGGCCAATTGAGCACCGGCATCCTGAATCGAGACATAACCTTGCTCAAACATTGGTAATTTTTGGGCTGGTACTGGTTTGGATAGCATGAGCGCATTATCCCATATTTGGTGATTTTCAATCTCACACTGGTTAAGCAGTGCTTGGTAATCTGCGATACTAGTTCTGAGGCGATTTACTCTCAATGTCATCGGAGGGTGGCGATTATTAGCCAGTAAAATTGCTTCATACTGTTGTGGATATTGGTATTTTAATTTATCGATCCACCATTGAGGATGTGAGAATCGCCCTGTTTCATGGGTATCGGTCATATCCAGCAACGACTTGTTATTTCTTAGAAAATTTCTAAGAATCGCGTTAACTAAACCTACCGCGCCTTTACTCTTAGTTAGTTTTCGTGTGGTTGCAACAGCACAATCCACAACTGCATAGTGTGGCGCTTTACTATAATTCAACTGGTATAAACTTACCAAAAGTAGATTTCGTAATCTTTTGTCTGGCAAGGATCGCTTTGCTAATTGACCCAATATTGCTTCCAATCGACCGAGATAGCGCAAAACACCATAAATTATGTCTTGGATAGCACCGCGTTGCTGCGATGATAGCAGCGGATTTTGATGCCAGAGCGCTTGTAGCACCAAGGTCAAATTTTTTCCAGATAAAACTATCTCAACTGAATCTACAGCAAACTGCTGAATTTTCATCATACCAGGATCGGCTATGCTACTTCCTCCTAAACGTCTCAAATACTACCCAATTGCAAGTTAATCAGTATCTAACACACGATTAGACCATAAACTCACCCAATTTCATTGAATATCCCTTAAGAAAATCCTTTACTGGCAATTTTTTCCCCCCAGCTCTTTGGATCATCTCCAAAACGATAGTGTGCCTACCACAAGCAACAGTAATACCATCATTATCGATATTAACAATCTCACCCGGTTGCCCAGAAAATTTCTGTTCAATGCGCGCTTGCCATATTTTCAGCGGTGTAGATTGATGACTGGTAAAAGCAACAGGATAGGGATTAAATGCGCGAATACTACGATCGATCACTACAGCATCGAGATGCCAATCGATTCTCGCTTCATCTTTCTCAATTTTACGCGCATAGCAAGCTTCGGCGTCATTCTGCTCAACAGCAAACAATTTTCCTTGTTGCAACAAACAAAGCGCTTCAATAATACATTGCGCACCTAATTGAGCTAAATTGTCATGCAGCGACTGTGTCGTATCAGCTACATTGATTGGAATGGCCCTTCGCAATAAAAGAGCGCCCGTGTCTAAACCTTGATCCATTTGCATGATCGTTATTCCCGTTTCTTGATCTCCAGCTTGAATAGCACGCTGAATCGGGGCCGCCCCCCTCCATCTTGGTAATAGCGATGCATGAATATTTAAACAGCCATGCAACGGTAATCGCAAAATTGACTCTGGTAAGATAAGTCCATAGGCAGCTACAATCATGACATCTGCTGCAAATGACATTAATTGATCTCGTGTAGCATCTGACTTTAACGTGGTCGGCTGCAAGACCGGAATTGAATACTCGCTCGCCACTTTCTTGACTTCGCTTTCTTGGAGTTTCAATCCCCGACCCGCAGGTCGATCCGGTTGCGTTAAAACGAGTACAATTTGAAATTGTGCGTCAATGAGTGCTTTCAATGCTATTGCAGCAAAAGCAGGCGTGCCAGCAAAAATTATCCTCATGGAAATCAAACCCGATGTATCATCAAGCGTTCATCGATAACACCGAAGATTTAGTAAGACGCTGCTGTTTCTTTAGTTTTGTTTGGATCCTTGATTGCTTTAATTGCGACAAATATTCAACAAAAACTTTTCCTTCTAGATGATCGATTTCATGTTGTATACATACCGCAAGTAGACCCTCTGCCTGCATCTCGAAGTACTCTCCCTTAAGATTCATTGCCTTGATCGTAACAAGCGCAGCGCGCTCAACCTTATCAAATATTCCAGGTAACGATAAGCACCCTTCTCGAAACTCAGCGATGCCTGTCTTAGCTATTATTTCTGGATTAATAAATACATTTAATTGGTCATGTGTTTCTGAAATATCGATGACAATTACACGCTGATGAACATTAACTTGCGTTGCAGCCAACCCGATTCCTGATGCGTGATACATTGTCTCTGCCATATTCTCAACCAGCAAATGAATATCTTGAGTTATTTCTGGCACAACTGTCGCAATCTTATGCAATCGCTCATCTGGATACTGTAATATTTTCAGAATTGCCATAACAAATATGCGTAATTCACGCTACTGAATGCTGAAGTTAAATCGTAAAATCCCAGTGATGGTATTCGAATTCAAATCCATTTTGTTTTGTCCCCACTAAACTCCTGGAAAAAATAAATTTATGCGTACTATTTCCATTATAGCGATGATTTTAGCTATCAGTATATTTTCTGACCGGG
>CAZIDT010000088.1:0-6043 GCA_964537855.1 uncultured Nitrosomonas sp. | reverse complement strand
CATCGGGAACGGTGGATCTAATCGTGCTCGGCTATCGAAATAAGCTTGTGCCACGCGCCGCGCTAAATTACGAATACGACCTATATAAGCAGCTCGCTCGGTCACTGAGATCGCCCCCCTGGCATCGAGTAAATTGAAGCTGTGCGCCGCTTTAAGCACCTGCTCATAGGCTGGCAACGGTAATTGATTTTCCATGAGATGATTCGCTTGTTGCTCATATTTACCGAACGCTAACAACAAAAATGCAGTATCGCTTTGCTCAAAGTTATAAATCGATTGCTCAACCTCATTCTGATGGTAAACATCGCGATACGTCAGTCCTTTTGTCCAGATCAAATCGAACACATTCTCAACACCCTGTAAATACATCGCTAACCTTTCCAGGCCATAGGTAATCTCTCCCGTGATGGGTTTGCAGTTAATACCGCCTACTTGCTGGAAATAAGTAAATTGAGTTACTTCCATGCCATTCAACCATACCTCCCAGCCTAAACCCCAGGCGCCTAGTGTTGGATTTTCCCAATCGTCTTCGACTAATCTCACATCATTGCGAGTTAAATCAAAACCAAGTTCTTGCAACGAGCCGAGATAAAGATCTAGAATGGCTTGGGGCGCAGGTTTCATGACAACCTGGAATTGATAATAATGCTGTAAACGATTGGGGTTGTCACCATAGCGACCATCTTTGGGTCGTCGCGATGGTTGTACATAGGCCGCTCGCCACGGTTCTGGTCCAAGTGCACGTAAAAAGGTTGCTGTATGGCTTGTTCCTGCCCCAACTTCCATGTCGTAAGGTTGTAGCAACGCACAGCCTTGCTTACTCCAGTAGTTTTGAAGCGCTAAAATCATTTCTTGAAATGTTAATTGGGTCATAACTGCAAAGTGAAGCAAAATATAAACAATTTAAATGGATAAGCTACGATATAGAAAAATCGTATATAAATGATTAATTAACAAGAGATCAATAATTAATTATTCGAAAATCCCAACCGATTTTTTTCCAGGCATCGATTTCTGCTTGCAGCAAAGTTTCTGTCAGTGGATTCCGTTCGAGCCAATCCTGTGAGACGATGAGCTTACATTGATCTCCTTTGATTTCAAGCTTGATTTCTGGTAACTCAATATCCATCCGGCTTCGGTAAAATAACGTAGCGAGTCTGAGTGCGATCGACTGAGCTAAATTGATTGGATTTGTTAAGAATTCACTAACTTTGGTCAATGATCCTTGATGTGAAAGGACCAATTCGCTGAGTTGTGCTTGCTCCATATTGGAAAACCCTGGCATATCGGCATTGCCTAGGATATATGCGGAATGCTTGTGATAGCTAGAATGCGCAACTGAAATCCCTACCTCATGAAGTCGTGCTGCCCAAGAAAGTAAGTGGAGCGCATCTTCTACTTCTTCTTCGTCAGGAAAGCTTAACAGTAACTGCTTACCCAGCTTGACCGCTAATGACTCGATCCGGGCAGCCTGCGCTGTATCAATGAGATAACGCTGCATGAATTGCTTGACTGAAACTTCGCGCATATCATCGTTATATGAGCGACCTAGCAAATCATACAGAACACCTTGCCGCAATGCACCAGTAGTCAGATACATGCGATCAATACCAAGCTCAGTGAACGCAGCAGACATGATGGCAAGGCCACCAGCGATAACTGGTGTTCGATCACTGTGCAATCCTTCCAAATCGACTTTCTTGAGATCGCCAACTTTGAGAAGATAATCCCGAAATTGCGTTAATCCTTTCAAAGTGATTTCTTCAGCGCTAAAGCTATCGCCAAAATGATTGAGCTTTAAAATACGCCCAAGCGCTCTAGCGGTTCCCGATGAGCCATACGCTTCTTGCCAGTAATGAGATGAAAACTCTGCCTTGATAGTTTGTATTTCTGTTTGAGCGGCTAATTCAGCTCGCTTCATATTATTTTTGGTTAATTTACCATCGGGAAAATATCGAAGACTATGGCTGACACAACCCATATAGAGGCTTTCTAATTTATAGGGTTTGAGTTGATGGCCAATAATGAATTCAGTTGAGCCACCTCCAATATCAATGACAAGTCGATTGTTATCCGAAGCTGGTAGCGCATGTGCTACTCCCAAATAGATTAAGCGAGCTTCTTCATGTCCTGCGATGATTTCAATTGGAAACCCTAAAGCGCCCTCTGCTTTTTTTAGAAAAGTAGCAGCATTCTTTGCAACACGCAAAGAGTTAGTTCCTACAACTCTAACCGCATGTGTAGGAAAGCCGCGCAACCTTTCTCCAAAGCGTTTTAAACAATCCAGAGCTCTTTCTTGTGATGCTTCATCAAGTTTTTTATCCGCTGTGATACCAGCTGCGAGGCGGATCATTTCTTTTATACTATCTAATGGATAAAGTTGTTTATCGACAACACGAGCAACTTGCAAATGGAAACTATTAGAACCTAAATCGACAGCAGCTAATGTTGAATATTCACGCATAGTTAAAACTGAATGACCACCGAAATACGCTATCTTGTGTTAATAATCTCATTCTTCTAACCACGAACCTCCCGCTCAATTTCATCCGCAGTAACATGGCGTACATCTTTGCCTTTAACCATATACACTACGTACTCCGACATATTTTTGGCATGATCGCCAATTCGTTCTATTGCTTTTGCAACGAACAAAATTTCCAAACAAGTTGAAATTTTGCGCGGATCTTCCATCATGAATGTTATGAGTTGACGCAGAATGGCACGAAATTCCTCATCGACTTGCTCATCTTGTCGAACGATATGTGCCGCAGCATTTAAATCGAGCCTTGCAAATGCATCCAACGCTTGATGAAGCATATCAAGCGCGATTTCAGCCACATGTTTGATTTCTACAAAGCGCGGCGTATGCGAACGATCTGCTGCGTAAATAAGCCTCGCCATACGCGCAATTTTAGCTGCTTCATCTCCGATCCGTTCAAGATCGGTAATCGTTTTGATGACAGTCATGATCATGCGTAAATCACTTGCAGTCGGTTGACGTCGAGCAATGATCTGACTACAAATTTCATCGATCGAAACTTCCATTGCATTGACTCGATGATCATTCGCAATGACCTGATCGATTGTGGCTTCATTGCCACCGATTAATGCTTCCAGCGCCTGTTCAATTTGCTCTTCTACGATTCCGCCCATCTGCAATACACGGGTCCTAACTTCTTCGAGATCCGCGTCAAATCTTTTCGATATATGTTCTTTGTTGACCATACGCTATCCTTTTTGAGTGATCAGATTCACCAATTGTCAGCCACATTGATAACCATTTCATGACAAAATAAAGTACACACAGTATCAAATCGTAATCGTTTCTACACCGTGGTCGGTGCCAAGTAATAGTGTATTTGCCGCTTTTCGTGCAAACAATCCGTTGGTTACCACACCAGTTATTTGATTGAGTGTTGTTTCGAGCTCAACCGGATTAAGAATTTGCAAGCCATGTACGTCTAAAATGATGTTTCCATTGTCAGTCACAAAGCCTTGTCGCAGCGCTGGATGTCCCCCTAATAATGTAATTTCACGCGCAACATAGCTACGCGCCATGGGGATGACTTCAATAGGTAGTGGGAAGGTACCTAACACATTCACTAATTTGCTTTGATCAGCGATACAAATAAATTTTCTGGCTACGGCTGAAACGATTTTTTCTCTCGTTAGCGCTCCGCCACCCCCTTTTATCATATGTAAATGTCGGGTAATTTCATCAGCGCCATCAACGTACACAGGTAAATCGGTGATGGTGTTCAAATCAAGCACCTCAATTCCGTGATCCTTAAGGCGTTGAGCTGTTGCATTCGAGCTGGCAATCGCTCCTTCAATTTTATGCTTAATTTTTGCTAACTCATCGATGAAATAGTTTGCGGTTGAGCCTGTGCCTACGCCGACAATTGAGCCAACCGGAACATATTCAATTGCTGCTGCAGCAGCACCACGTTTTTGTTCATCTTGCGTCATGTTGTTCCTATTTCGAAATCAATAATTAATGAATAAGTATATTAGCGATGAGTCTATCGATCATGTTATAGAAATCCTAACTAACTCGCATTGGTTTAAAATGGTCAAGCTAATCGATCAAACTTTATATCATAACCCTATGAAAGACAGCCGTGTAGATTTTGTAGTATGAATGTCATTAAACTGCTCCCAGATGAATTAATTAATCAAATTGCGGCGGGTGAGGTTATTGAACGCCCTGCCTCTATTCTTAAAGAAGTTCTTGAAAATTGTGTGGATGCTGGCTCCACAGAGGTCAATATTCACCTGACAGAAGGCGGACTTAAGCTGATTCGTGTTACTGATAATGGAATCGGAATATCAAAAGAAGATTTACCTTATGCGCTGACTCGCCATGCAACAAGTAAAATCAGTAGTCAAGAAGATCTGCAGAAGATCGTTAGCCTGGGTTTTCGCGGAGAAGCCCTAGCTAGTATAGCCTCAGTGTCACGCTTATCGCTGACTAGTTTTCAAATTGGCAATCAACACGCCTGGGAAATTCAAGCTGAAGGAAATCAAATAATTGCAATACAGCCTGCAGCAGGGTCATTAGGAACTTCGCTGGAAGTTCGTGATTTATTCTTCAATATTCCGGCACGGCGAAAATTTTTAAAATCTGGGCCAACAGAATTTGCCCACTGTGAAGCGATTTTTCAGCGTATTGCTTTATCAAATCCCGATGTTACCTTTAACCTATACCATAATGGAAAATTACGGAATCACTTGGCAGCCACAGACATTCCAGAACGGATTAAGCAGGTGTTAGGTGAAGAATTTAGGGAAACCGCACTATTTATTGCTGAAGAAGCTGCAGATATCCAACTTCAAGGAATGATATCTAGACCGACTTTCTCACGGACTAACCGTGAGATGCAGTATTTTTTTGTAAATGGTCGTTTTGTCAAAGATAAACTATTGAACCATGCTATCCGTGAAGCTTATCGTGATGTACTTCATCTAGATCGTCATCCTGCGTATGTGATTTATCTTCACATCAATCCCGATAATGTGGACGTTAACGTTCATCCGACCAAGATTGAGGTACGTTTCCGTGATGCACGCGCTGTTCATCAGTTCATTTTTCATGCCATCCATAAAGCACTGGCTAACGGTCACAATGAAATCATGAGTGAAACGGGTTTGCCGGATTCTTCGCATGAAAGCAACACGTTTTCCCATGCCACCAAAAAATCATCATTGAGCTACAGTCAGAACCGGCAAGCCAATTTGCCGCTGCAATCCGCTGCGCAGCCCCCTGCATTCTATCAAGCTCTATTTGGTGAGAAACCTTATGAAATCAATATAGCACCGACCCTATCTGCGCAAGATGAAACAGATTCACCTGGTTTCTTAGGACACGCTGTGGGGCAACTACTCGGTATTTACATTCTGGCTCAGAATAATCAAGGCTTGATTATCGTCGATATGCATGCTGCGCATGAAAGAATTGTCTATGAAAAACTTAAGCAGGCGTTTGATCGACAAGCCTTACCAACACAGTCTTTATTGATACCGTATTTATTTCAAGGTGGCTCGCTCGATACTACAACTGTCGAAGAAAATACACCGTTGCTAAATCAACTTGGATTTGAGATTACCGTAACTTCTCCCACTACACTAGCAGTTCGTGCCATCCCTTCTATCTTAAAAGATGCTGATATCTCAAAATTAATTAGTGAGCTATTAGAAGATATTCGCTCATATGGCTCTAGCCAGGCATTAGTAAATAATCGCAACGAAATACTGGCGACCATGGCTTGCCACAGTGCGGTTAGAGCTAATGAACTATTAACAATTGAAGAAATGAATGCGCTTTTGCGCGAAATAGAAAAAACTGAACGATCAGATCAATGCAACCACGGTAGACCGACTTGGCTGGCTCTTAGCCTTGAACAGCTTGATAAATTATTCATGCGCGGGGATTAATAATTGCTCTATAGCCTAGGACTTTTTAGCTAAGCCATAGAGCGCCCCCTCTTAATAACCCGATTTTTCTTCTACCGACCTAGCTTTGCCACCACCTTCCTGGGCA
>CAZIDT010000087.1:0-6063 GCA_964537855.1 uncultured Nitrosomonas sp. | reverse complement strand
CTTCCATCCTATCAAGATCATGTGCGCCGAACAAATCGGGCTGAAGCTAAAAGTATTTTGCTTGAGATGTCACAATTGCTTGAACGAAACTATACAACTGTAAATCGTTATGATCAAAAAAGTGATGGAACAAGCTTTACGTTATCGAGCACACAGTCTCCCAAGACAGGGACAGCGAAATATACAATCCAATTTGCAGCAGGTTCCCCAACCCAAAATACTTATACTTTGCAAGCAGTTCCAACAGGATCTATGGCGGGCGATTCTTGCTCTACACTGACATTGACTAATACCGGTGTCAAAGGGGTAGGGGCGGGAGCAACTTTAGATGCGGCGACATGCTGGCAGCGTTAGAATAAATTTCTTTTTAGTAATCAATTTAACTAAATCAATAATCTCCCCAAAGAGCCTGGATGCTAGATAATATAGCTAAACCTGCGCTCTCGGTTCGTAATATTCTTTGACCAAGGCGAATTGCAATAAATCCGTTAGCAATTGCTATTTCTTCTTCCGAAGGCGTTAATCCGCCTTCAGGTCCTATAAGTAAAACAAAAGAATCTTTGTTGATAGACGAATTGAGCTTCGATAATTGTAAATAAGCAGTTGGTGAAAGCATTAATTTGGATGATTTGATCACGCTGTCAGTACCATCTTTCCTATATTGACTTAGCCATTCAGTATAGGTGAGTAATGGCAATAGCTCGGGTATTTTGTTTCTTCCACATTGCTCACAGGATGAGTGAATGATATGTTGCCAATGCTCGGAACGTTTCTGAGCGCGCTCACCAGAGAGACGAACAACACAGCGGTTTGCTATGATTGGTTGGATTCGATTAACGCCTAGTTCAACTGCTTTTTGAATAATCCAATCCATTTTTTCATTGACACAAACAGCTTGAACTAATTCAGTTAAAACAGGAGATTCACGATCGACATCATGGAATTCTCCAACTCTAACCAACACACCTTTTTTAGTAATTTGATCAATATTCCCGGAAAACTCACCTTTTAAACCATTAAATAATATTATTTGATCATTTCTCTTTAACCTTAGAACATTTGCGGCATGATGTCCTGCATTATCGGGTAATACAATGATTTCGTTAGCTATAAGGGGGCTGTTGCAATAAAAACGTTGGGGCATGGCGAATAAGTGCACGTGCGAGAAGATTGATTATGATTACATGATAATATTATAGATATTAAAAAGAATAATAGTTTGGAGAGGTTAGTATGGCTAGCTTGGAAACACCTATTTGTGATTTTGGTTGGAAAGCAGTTGATTTTGATTTGCTAGGAGTAGATGGAAGACGATATAACTTATCCTTATCCAGAGGGGAAAAAGGTTTATTAGTGATGTTTATTTGTAACCATTGCCCTTATGTAAAGGCAATAAGGGATCGAATAATTCGTGATACCAATGAGCTTGCAGCGTATGGCATTAATTCAATTGCCATTATGTCTAATGATCCTATGGATTATCCAGAGGATTCGTTTGAAAACATGATTAAAGTGGCTGAAGAATATAATTATCCCTTTCCCTATGTTTGGGATGAATCTCAAGAAATTGCCAAGCGCTATGGGGCTGTTTGTACACCGGATTTTTTTGGATTTAATGATAAATTAGAACTTCAATATCGAGGACGTCTTGATGCATCTCGTAAGGAGGCTGCTTCACCTGATGCGCATCGTGATTTATTTGATGCAATGGTACAAGTTGCAAAAACCGGTAAAGGACCGATAGAGCAAATACCGAGTATTGGTTGTTCGATAAAATGGCGTACGGATTGAAATGCTTGAGCAAGTTATTGAAATAGTCAAACGCGTGGCTGAGAAAGATGTTATGCCACGTTTTATGCAATCCAGTCGCCAACATAAAGGGGATGGTAGTTTCTATACGGAAGCGGATCTTGCTGCACAAGCTAGCTTAGTGGCAGAATTAACAAGGCTTTATCCTGTAGTAGTGATGGGTGAAGAAATGTCGCAACAAGAGCAGCTGAAATGTTGGGAGGAGGGAGCTGCTGGATTGTGGAGCATTGATCCGATTGATGGCACATCTAATTTTTATAATGGACTTCCTTATTTTGCAATTTCTGTTGCTTTAATGCAAAACGGTAAAAGTTTACTTGGGGTTATTTATAATCCTGCTACAAAAGAATTATTCTACGCTGAAAAAGGTAAAGGAGCTTTTCTTAATGGAGTTCCATTGCCTATCAGAAAATCCACTGCATCATTACGTAGTGCCGTAGCAAATGTTGATTTAAAGCGATTGTCTCGCGATTTGGCTGCAAAAATAGCGGCTAATCCACCCTATGCATCACAACGCAATTATGGTGCTTGTGCTTTAGAATGGTGCTATACCGCTGCCGGTTATTTTGATCTCTATCTGCATGGTGGACAGAAACCTTGGGATTATGCCGCTGGAAGCCTTATTTTGGAGGAGGCGGGAGGGCATATGTGTGGTTTCGAGCATGATGATTATTGGTTAGCTACACCATGGCAGCGCTCGGTTATTGCAGCGTTAGATTTACATTTATTTGAACAATGGCGTGATTGGGTTAGGGAACAATATTTGCTGCTCAAATAAATGAGTATATTTACCACCGGGCAACTTTCTTTTCGTGTTAAGAGATTGAGTAATACAACTTGAAGATTCTTATTTTAGGTGCGGGGCGAGTTGGTTCTACAGTAGCAGAAAGCCTGGTTAGTGAATCAAATGATATTACTGTAGTTGACATCGCCTCAGGACAGCTTGCTTTGTTGCAAGACCGTTTGGATCTCAGAACTGTTATTGGGAATGCTTCCTATCCTTCAGTATTAAAACGTGCGGGTGCTGAAGATGCGGATATGATTCTTGCGGTTACAGAGAGTGATGAAATAAATTTGGTATCCTGCAAGCTTGCTGCAAGCTTATTCAACACACCTACAAAAATTGCCCGAATCCGCTCAGCTGAATATCTTGAACATTCTGAGATTTTTGCAAAAGATAATTTTTGTGTGGATTTTGCTATTTGTCCTGAGCAAATCGTTACAGAATATATTGAGAATCTAATCGAATTTCCAGAAGCATTGCAAGTGTTGGATTTTGCACATGGAAAAACAAGTTTGGTCGCAGTGAAAGCATTGCAAGGTGGGCCATTAGTTGGCCAACAACTGCAAGAGCTGCGTCGACACGTGCCCAATGTGGATACTCGTGTTGCTGCTATATTTAGGAAAGACCGGCCCATTTTTCCAGAAGGCGATACGATTATTGAAGTCGGCGATGAGGTTTTTTTTATTGCTGCAACTGAGGATATTCGTGCTGTAATGGCAGAGTTACGTGGTATGGATAAACCTGCAAAGCGAATAATGATTGCTGGTGGTGGTAAAGTTGGTAAACGTCTTGCTCATGCTCTCGAAAAAAATTATCAAGTCAGAGTGATTGAACGGGATGTCAAGAATTGCGAGTATTTAGCGCAGGAGCTTCAGGATACACTGGTGTTGCAGGGTGATGTAACAGACGAGGAATTGTTAGAAAGTGAAAATGTAGCAGAAATGGATGTGTTCTGTGCACTTACTAACGATGATGAGAACAATATCATGGCTTCATTGCTCGCTAAAAAAATGGGGGCTCGTAAGGTTATCGCGCTGATTAACCGAAGTATTTATGTCGATTTGGTTCAAAGTAGTGGTATCGATATTGCGATTTCTCCAGCGCAAGTTACGATAGGTTCATTGCTCGCATATGTCAGGCAGGGCGATGTGGCGGTAGTGCATAGCCTACGGCGTGGTGCGGCCGAAGCCTTGGAGCTAATTGCGCATGGCGATGCTAATTCATCCCATGTCGTTGGAAAAAAAGTAGAAGAGATTCAATTACCCAAAGGTGCTACTATCGGTGCCATTGTAAGGGGATTGCCTCCTGAAGCAGAGCGATGGGAGAGTGATAATAATGAAGAGGGAAATGATTCTCAAAGCAAAAAGAAAGCTAAAGTCATTATAGCGCACCATGATACTTTGATTGAATCAGGTGATCACGTCATTGTATTTGCCATTAATAAAAGAATAATTCGACAGATCGAAAAATTATTCCAGGTGAGCGCATCATTTTTATGATTAGCTGATATCTAATGAGTCATTTTTTATCAGTTGTAAATTTACTTGGTAAGATCATTGCCGTGTTTGCACTTACCATGCTTATACCCTATGGGGTTGCAATTTGGTCAGACGATGGTTCATCAGCTATTTTTAGTAATTCAATTCTAATTACATTCCTATCCGGAATCTTTGTAAGTCTTATTACAATCCCATATAAAAAAGAACTACAGATTCGTGATGGTTTCCTTTTGGTGGTTCTAGTGTGGCTGCTGCTTCCATGCTTTGGTATGCTTCCGTTGCTCAGTTATTTTTCTGAATTGAGCATTGCAAAGGCCTACTATGAAGCAACTTCCGGACTGACTGCGACGGGGGGAACGGTTCTGACTGGATTAGATACATTACCTTACTCGATTAATCTTTGGAGGGGGGAGATGGTATGGCTTGGTGGTATGGGTTTAATTGTGTTAGCTGTTGCGATCTTACCTATGCTTGGTGTTGGGGGGAGGCAATTATTTAAAGCGGAAATACCAGGGCCCATGAAAGAGGCTAAATTAACACCACGGATTGCAGAAACAGCAAAGGGGTTATGGCTTGTTTACTTGGTACTGACCATCGTATGTTTGATTGCCTATAAACTGGCAGGAATGAGTTGGTTCGATGCCGTAATGCATGCATTTACTACATTGGGTCTCGGAGGTTTCTCATCCCATGATGCTAGTTATGGGTATTGGGACTCGCCTGTAATTGAGTTAGTAGCAATGGTTTTTATGCTGATTAGCGGGATAAATTATGCAACTCATTTTTTAGTTTGGCGATCAAGAAGTTTTTCTACTTACCAGCAAGATCCTGAGATTAGACCTTATATTTATATCGTATTATCGAGCTGTTTTGTCTTGGCAGTCTATCTATGGATGATGGGTGTGTATGATGAACCTATACATGCCCTTCGCTATGCAGCTTTTAATACTATTTCGGTAGCGACTACGACTGGGTATAGCAATACAGACTATAGCTTATGGCCTATTTTTGCGCCCTTATGGATGCTATTTCTATCCGGTTTTTGTACTTCCTCAGGGTCAACAGGCGGGGGTATTAAAATGATACGAGTGCGCATTTTGTATCGGCAATTTTTTCGAGAAATGATCACGATTATGCATCCTCAAGCTATTTCACCCGTTAAGTTAGGTCGTAACGTTATTTCAAATCGAATTATTTTTGCAGTGCTTGTTTTCTTATTTGTTTATTTGTCTTCGATCATTCTAATAACGTTGTTACTTACACTGAGCGGGCTTGATGAGATAACAGCTTTTTCGGCAGCTGTTGCGAGTATTAATAACTTGGGTCCTGGATTGAACCAAATCGGACCAGCAACCACTTATGCGTCCCTTTCAGATTTTCAGATTTGGATATGTAGTTTCTCCATGTTATTAGGGCGGTTAGAGTTCTATACGCTATTAATCGTGTTTACAGCAGCTTTTTGGCGGAAGTAATTCTGTATCGCTGTGTTTCACCCTATAATATAGCTGCTGTGTTAACGAATTGTTTGCTAGTTTGAAGAAAGAAAGCATAGAAGTGAACTATCCATATATAGACAAGCATAAAAGGGGGCATGGAGATGACAGAAGCAACAAGCGGGAATGATTTAGCAGGGAAAAAGATCATGATAGTCGATGACAGTAATACGATACGTCGGAGCGCTGAAATCTTCCTAGCTCAGTCAGGTTGCGAAGTTATCCTAGCCACAGATGGTTTTGATGCGATGGCTAAAATCATTGATCATCAACCCGATGTTATTTTTCTCGATATCGTAATGCCTCGCTTGGATGGTTATCAAGCTTGCATGCTTATCAAAAAAAACCCTCGTTTTCATTCAGTCCCAGTCATTATGCTATCAAGTAAAAACGGGTTGTTCGATCGAGCTCGTGGAAGAATGGTGGGATCAGATGAATATTTGACTAAACCTTTTACCAAGGAAGGCTTGTTGAATAC
>CAZIDT010000086.1:0-6111 GCA_964537855.1 uncultured Nitrosomonas sp. | reverse complement strand
CTATCGCTAATAGTCATATGCGTTCATGCATTAGTAACCAACGCTTAATATCCAATGGCATGCCATCGCTCGCATGCATAAAACCACCTAGCCCACCATTCTTCGCAATAACTCGATGACAAGGAATCACAATCGGTAAACGATTGGCACCACATGCTTGACCGACAGCACGCGGTGCTGAGTGGATTTGTTTCGCAATTTCAGCGTAGCTTTTCGTTTCTCCAGGCGGAATCGCGAGAATACTTGACCAAACTCGTTGTTGATGATGAGTCCCACTAATGTGCAACAATAAATCAAACTCGAATTTGGAATTCTTGAGGTAAGCTTTCAATTGTGAGCATACCTCTTTAGCTAAAATATTCTGAGGAATTTGCTCTGGCGTATCTCTGGGCAAATAATCAATACCTGTTAACCAATCTTCTTCCGTTCGTATACCCAGAACTGCGAAAGGTGTCAGTAATCTAGCCTGATAATTTTTGTCATCTCCATTTATCAAACTAGATTTACCACTTACCAATTCTATTTCCTCACGATAAGCAAGCGAAATTACTCATTAAGAAGAGCTATTTTCATTTACTTTCCAATCAAAATATTCTGCAACAATAAATCATTCAACCGTTTTACAAAAGCAGCTGGGTCCTCCAATTGCCCTCCTTCAGCAAGTAAAGCTTGATCAAAAAGAATATTACTCCAATCAGAAAAATTCTCATCCTCATATTTCAAACGTTGAACCATAGGGTGATATGGATTAATTTCTAGAATTGGTTTGGTAATGGGAACTTTCTGGCCTGCAGATTTAAGTAATCTCTCAAGATTACCACTCATATCATACGTATCTGCAACCAAACAAGCTGGCGATTCAGTCAAACGATACGTAATACGTACGTCTTTTATTCTCTCTCCCAAAACTTCTTTTAATTTTGAAATTAAGTCGTTATATGCTTCAGCTTCTTTTTCGTGCGCTTGTTTTTCAACTTCATCCTCTAGTTTGCCGAGGTCAAGGCTCCCTTTTGCTACAGACTGCAAAGTTTTACCAGCATATTCAGTTAAATTCGAGACTAACCACTCATCGATTCGATCTGATAACAATAATACCTCTATCCCTTTCTTACGGAAAATTTCGAGATGAGGACTGCTTCTTGCTGCTTTTAAACTATCAGCCGTTACAAAATATATTTTCTCTTGCCCTTCTTTCATGCGGGCTATGTAATCATCTAATGAAACGGTTTGTTCATCACTATCACTACTGGTAGTAACAAATCGAATTAATTTAGCAATACGTTCCCGGTTTGCGTAATCCTCACCTACCCCTTCTTTTAGAACTTGGCCAAATTCTTTCCAGAATGTCTTAAATTTGGACTGATCTTCTTCTTTACTGCTCGCAGCGAGATCCTCAATCAAACCAAGTATTTTTTTAACAGATCCAGCGCGAATATTATCGATATCTTTTGATTCTTGCAGAATCTCTCGTGAAACATTCAAAGGTAGATCATTAGAATCGATGATTCCGCGAACGAATCGAAGATAGTTGGGCAGCAATTTTTCTGCATCATCCATGATAAATACACGCTTCACATATAATTTAATCCCGTGGCGATGCTCACGATCATACAAATCAAAGGGTGCACGGGAAGGAATATATAATAGTTGCGTATATTCTTGCTTTCCTTCTACTTTAGCATGCACATACGCAAGAGGTGGTTCATAATCATGCGCCACATGCTTATAAAACTCTTCATATTGCTCTTGGGTAATTTCATTCTTTGATCGAGCCCATAGCGCACTGGCTTGATTAATGGTTTCATCTTCATCGGTTATTTTGTACTCATTACTCTCTTGAACCCATTCTTCTTTCTTCATCACCACAGGCAATGTGATATGGTCTGAATAACGTCGAATAATTGATTTCAACTGGAAACCACTTAATAAATCGTCTTCATCTTCTCTCAAATGTAAAATAATTTCCGTGCCCCGATCTTTCTTCTCAATGGTTTCTAATTCATAATCCCCTTCTCCTTGAGATTCCCAACGAACACCATGCTCTGGCGTAAGTCCTGCTCTTCTTGTTATTAAAGTAACTTTATCAGCCACAATAAAAGCAGAATAAAAACCAACGCCAAATTGACCAATTAAATGCGCATCTTTGGCTTGATCGCCAGTCAAAGAATTAAAAAACTCTCTAGTCCCTGATTTAGCAATCGTACCAATGTGATCAATGACTTCTTGCCGTGACATACCGATACCGTTATCGCTGATTGTTACAGTTCTGGCTGCTTTATCGTAGCTAACCCGAATTTTAAAATCAGCGTCAGATTCATATAACGCTGAATCCGTTAGTCCTTCAAATCGCAGCTTATCAACTGCATCTGATGCATTTGAAATCAACTCTCTTAAGAAAATTTCTTTGTTGCTATATAAAGAATGGATCATTAACTTAAGTAACTGTTTGGCTTCAGCCTGGAAATTCATTCTTTCTTTTTGTTGTGTTGATGCTTGCATGTATTTTCTCCTTAAAAACGAGGTAATATTGTGCGGTTAAAATGTCAAAATTCAAGTACTAATTCGGTAGTATTGAGTGACTAAATTTTTATAATTCTTGTTCTTCGTTAATTTTGCACAAATTAAATAATATTTCATAATGCATAAAATTCTTTTTATTATCTTATTCCTTCTAATCAGCAGTTTAACTTATGCAGAGGCTTCAAACTCTCAACAACCATCAGATCTGCCTTTAAACAAAATAAAATTACCACCTGGATTTCTAATTCAAGTATGGGCAACGATACCGGATGCTAAATCTCTCGCTATCGGCAAACAGGGAACTGTATTTGTTAGCTCTAAAGCAACCGGAAGCATTTATGCTATCTCACAATCTGATAGTAAAGAAAAACAAATCAGAATCATAGCAAATGGTCTTAAATCTCCAAGTGGCATAGCTTATTATGATGGCGCACTTTATGTAACTGCGCTCAATCGAATTTTCCGATTTGATCAAATCGAAAATAATCTTGATCATATCAATGAACCAGTCACTATTTATGAAAACCTTCCTAAGGAATCTTTTCATAGCACAAGGTATATGGCTCTTGGTCCTGATAATTTATTGTATATTACAATCGGCGCTCCTTGTGATGCTTGTGAAGCGGACCCTATGCAATATGCGTTAATTGCTCGTATCAATCCTAATGGAAATAATTTTGAAATTTATGCACAAGGAGTTCGCAATTCACTCGGCCTTGACTGGCATCCCCAAACAAATCAATTATGGTTTTCTGATATTGGGAGAGATTGGATGGGAGAAGATATTCCACCAGATGAACTCAACCAGGCCACAGCTCAAGGGTTACATTTTGGCTTTCCTTATTGTCATGCAAACAATATTCTTGATCCCAAATTTGGGGCAAAACGGGGTTGTAATAAATCTCAACCACCCATTGCCGAGTTAGAACCACATGTAAGCCCTCAGGGTATTAAATTTTACTCTGGACGTATGTTCCCTCCTCAATACCACGATCAATTATTTATTGCTGAACATGGATCATGGAATCGAAGATCTCCTGTTGGATTCCGTTTACAGCACTTTCAGATAGAGAAGAATCAGCTCGTAAAAAAAGAAATATTTGCAGAAGGATGGTTTATCGATCAAAAAGCCTGGGGAAGACCAACTGATTTACTAGTCATGCCAGATGGTGCACTATTAGTCTCTGACGATTTAGCAGGTGTAATCTACCGGATTAGCTATCAGGATAACAAGTAAAGGCTAGAATTAGAATATCACATTGATGTTTGAATAGCTTGGAGGCTAAGCCCCATAAGCGCTTGAGGAAAAATACCAGCAATCAGAACTGCCAATCCATTGACACTGATAAGTATTTTTGCATCAAAAGAAGGTAATATGGGTCCATTGTGTTCAGGCGCTTCAAAATACATAAGCTTAATAATACGTAAGTAATAAAATGCACCGATCAATGACAACACGACTGCCGTTATGGCTAACCAAACGAAACCAGCATTTACAATCGCCTGCAACACCGATAATTTTGCGTAAAATCCAATCATAGGAGGAATACCTGCCATCGATAACATTAAAAACATCATGATCAAGGCTAACCAAGGATTTCTCTGATTAAGACCTTTATAATCATTAAGATTATCTGCCTCAAAACCTTCTCGAGATAAGATCATAATAATTCCGAACGCTCCCAATGTCATGAGTACATACGCAGTCACATAAAACATAGATGAACTATACCCATTATGATCCACTGCAATAAAGCCGAGCAAAACAAATCCCATATGAGAGATTGTAGAATAAGCAAGCATTCGCTTAATATTAGTTTGCATAATTGCAACGATATTACCGATTGCCATCGAAGCAACAGCCAATATTATTAGCATACCTTGCCAATCTGTTGCTAAAGCACCGAGACCATCGACTAATAATCGAATAGTAAATCCAAAAGCAGCTAATTTTGGCGCGGAACCAAGAAAAAGTGTTACTGCAGTAGGAGATCCTTGATAAACATCGGGCGCCCACATATGAAATGGTGCAGCGCTCAATTTAAACGCTAGACCTGCCACAATAAAAACCAATCCAATTATCAACACTTGACGATCGATCGTTTTTGTTTGAATTGCTTCAGCTATTTTACTCGTATGTAACTCTCCGGTTGCACCGTATATCATCGACATCCCATACAGCAAAAAACCAGAAGCTAATGCACCTAAAACAAAAAATTTCATAGCAGCCTCAGTTGCTACAGCAGAATCGCGCTGAAGAGCAACCATTGCATATAAAGAAAGCGATAACAATTCGAGCCCTAAATAAAAAACCATAAAGTGACTCGCAGAAATCATTACCATCATTCCCAAGGTAGCAAATAAAGAGAGGCTAAAAAACTCCCCTTTAAACATACCTCTAATACGAATATAGTTACGAGAATAAATCAGCACTACCGCTACAGTCAGATATACCATGAGTTTAAGGCTATCTGACATTAGATCATCGACAAACATGCCAGAGAATGTGTATTGAACCCCGCTTGATAAGGTAGCAAAGGTAATCACAGCGCACCCAGCTAAGCTAAGCAACGAAAGTATATAAGTAAAATATCTTTGATTATTATCCAAGAAAAGATCTACTAGCATAACAACACAAATCATTATGAGTAGGAAGATTTCAGGGTATGCTGGTGAAAAATCAGGTGACAGAAACGCCATCTATTATCCTTTTTGATCTAAATTCTCGTTTTATCTTATTATGTAACAAGCTATAACTTGCTGTTCATCAAGTGTTCCAGCAAATTATCAATTGTTGCGTGCATCACTTCTGTTAGTGGAAATGGATACAACCCAAACCATAACACTGCTATGGCCAATAGGCTTAATAGAAAACCTTCTCGTAACGAAATATCCTGAAGTTGCTCCACATTTTTATTTGCTATTTCCCCAAAAATTACCCTTTTATACATCCACAATGTATATGCTGCCCCAAAAATAAGTGTCATTGCAGCAAAAAATGCGTACCAAAAATTAACCTTTACAGAACCCATAATTACCATGAATTCACCTACGAAACCGCTGGTTCCTGGTAATCCTGCATTCGCCATTGCAAACAACATAAAAAAAGCAGCAAAAATTGGCATCCGGTTAACAACACCTCCATAATCAGCAATTTGCCGTGAATGTAGCCTGTCATATAAAACACCAACGCACAAAAACATGGCACCCGAAATAAAACCATGAGAAATCATTTGTACCATTGCACCTTCTATCCCATATCCATTGAATAAAAAGAATCCCAAGGTTACAAAACCCATATGAGATACAGAAGAATAGGCAATCAACTTTTTCATATCTTGCTGCATTAGTGCTACAAGTCCAATATAGACCACTGCTATCAGCGACAAAATGATCATCCAATCGGCTAAATAATGGCTTGCATCAGGCGCAATCGGTAACGAGAACCTTAAAAATCCATATCCACCTAATTTCAGCAATATTGCAGCAAGTACAACAGAACCACCCGTTGGCGCTTCCACATGTGCATCGGGTAACCATGTATGAACTGGCCACATTGGTACCTTGACAGCAAATGCTAACAAGAATGCA
>CAZIDT010000085.1:0-6138 GCA_964537855.1 uncultured Nitrosomonas sp. | reverse complement strand
TGGGGTGAGGACTTCGTTTAACTTCTTCAATGACTGATTTCAAGCTATTTTCAAACTCACCTTTAACACTTGCGCCAGCCTGCAGTAAACCCAAATCCAACATATGCAAAGCAACCGTTTTCAAAGGTGGCGGTACATCACCTTGCGCTATCCGCAAAGCTAACCCTTCTACTACCGCCGTTTTCCCAACCCCGGCCTCACCCGTCAATATGGGATTATTCTGGCGACGGCGTGTCAGGATATCAATCATTTGGCGGATCTCACGATCACGCCCTAGCACAGGGTCGATCTTTCCTTGCTGTGCACGTTCCGTTAAATTGACTGTATATTGATCTAGACCCGGTGTTTTACCTATCTTACCTTTTGATGCAACGCTATCGGTTGACGCTTGTTGTATCGAGTCAAGCGACTCAGAATATTGCGCTTCAGCGGAAGCTGCCGTAATGTTTAAAAAACCTGTTCTTAGCTCATCAATATTGATTTTATTTAGCTGATTTATTGAATCCTGCAATACTCGAATCAGTTCCTTATTACTCAGCAATGCTAAAATCAGATGCCCACTACGTATACTTGTGGTTTTAAAATTGATGGAAGCTTCCAACCAAGCTTGTTCATAAAGTTTGGGCAAATGCGGGGATAATACGGGTGTTCGAGTATTACCTCTTTTTAACCCCTCTATGGCATCTGTCAAATCGTGTTGAACATTACTTGGGTTAATTTCGAAATGCTGCAGGATACAGTGCAAATCTGTATTAGATTGCTCTAGAATCTTTAACAAAACATGCTCGATATCAACTTCGTAATGCGTATTTGATAGGCACAAACCTGCTGCGCCTTCCATCGCGCTGCGGCACGTGGCGTTTAATCTGTCAATCAGTGATTTAAGGTTTGTTATCATAGTTATCCTTTCTTTCACGACATTAATATCGTATCAGCTGCATTATGATCAAATGGTTTACTTTTTAGCCAAGTAGACCACCCCAAGCGAATCGACTTATCCCCTCCTAGGCAGCATCTTGGCACTTCTTCTTTTTTTAATATTAATTGCACGTCATAACTTTGCCCCATTGGCTTGAACCAATCAATATATTTTTTCAATGCCTCAAAAGCATTGCCTATAGGCAAGAAAGCATCAAATAGCTGCTTACCTAGCGGGCCTATACAAATTCTGAATTTTGATTGATGATCCCATACGGCTGAACCTATTACCGCTGATTCACCCAACTTGTGATAGGTTCCTTTTTTTCCTATGCGAGTAAATTGATCAGGCTCCAATCGTAACCAGCATCCTTGAAACTGCATCACTTGAACCGCCACCTGAAAATAATCACGCAAGATCGCTTCAAGCGCTATTGCTGAGTGTGGCTGCTGCGCATTGAGTCCACTGTAATAGGCCAGCACTTCATCCTTAATACCTTTACCCGCTCCATCTAGTCGCCTCTGTAAGCCATTAGTCCCCATGCCTACCAGATCAAGTAGATAGCGCGTGAAATGCTGAGAATTATCGCGTTCATAACTAATATAAAAACGATACTTTTCCCAAGCTTTTACTAACAAGCTAATTACACGATGATTAAATAAATCAAAAAACTTATGCGCCACTTCATCTTTATAACGCAGCCTTCGAGTCAGCAACAACTCGGTATAGTGCCTTGGCAAAGTCCCTGAAGGACCCGTTAAACCTATAAAATTGACTGTCATGGTGCTCGATGAGATGATCGGGATTCCATCAAAATCTCGTTCAATCAGCACTAACTCTTGAATTTCACTTGCAGGGAAATTGAGTGATAAATTTGTTCTATAAGTCAAAAAGTTAAGAAGAGTTAAATCGCCAGCATCAAAGAACTTCGAATCCAGTTGCTGAATTAGGTGTAACAGCCTGACAGCTTCGAAGAACTCGAAGCGCCAAGGCTCATCGCGTAGATTTTCAACTACACTATGGCTGCTTCTCCGGATCTCGGTTGCCATCTTGCGAGTTCTCCCTCTCGTTGTTTGCTAGTAACAGTTAATTGCGTAAAGCTATTTAATCCTGCATACAAACCAAAAAAATGACTTAACACACTGGCAAATAAATAAACACCTGATCCAGTGAATTGCTCCTCATCAAAATCCAGCCTAATCTCATTACCTTGCACTAAAGCATAACGCATATTCCGACGAATACGCCTAACACAGGTTCGACTTCTCACATCCAAAATACCGTTAATTTGTTTTTTTACAGCTTCAGAATCGGTGAAATTGTAGAGGTTAAGAATTTCTAGTAATGCTTCTCTTCCATCTTCTATCAGTGATAAATGATTTAACGCCAAGTGAGAAATTAAGCGCCAACGTGAGCTGTTACGCAAAGGAGGCCTTAACGTCTCTGTTGGTTTTGTCAGGCAACGAACCGTTGAAATCACAGGATAGCCGTCTAGCTGGAAATCACTTTCATTACCTCCAAAAGGTAATTTAGCGGGTAAATCCCGATTAGTGCAGGTTATGCCGATTGATAGCGTTTCAATTTGTGGAACCTTAGGATCAAAATTCAAATCAACTAATGATAAGAACACATCAGTCCCACTACCATCCTTATAAAGGGTTGTATGCCTATTTGCACACCAGTAAGTGCCCTGTTGCGGGGTAGTATCATAAGCATGTTTTACTGAATAGAAGGGATGAAAATCAACGACTTCTTCCTGATCTCGAAGACGCGTTATTTTTCTAACATGATCAACTGAATAAACTTCAGTCCCCCAAGGTCGACGTACATCAGGAATAACCAGATATTCAGTTTTCTGGTGAGTTAAATTGATGGGTTCTGCTTGTTGTTTGAAAAGATTAATGATCGGTGTGCAACCTAAACGAAATGTGTCCATCTGAACAGCTTGTTCTAGCCGTTTCATGCGCTCGGATCGTTGAAACGCTGAGAAATAAAATGTAATGGTCAGCTCTTTATCAAAACTAGAATCGATTTGGTCCAAGTTATATAAATCAAAAAACATGAACTTATTGGGGAAAGAAAAATACTCATGCAATAAGCGATAACCAATAAAAGAACGCGGTTCATAATCGAGCAAACTTTCATCGCTCTCAAATCCAACGGGTCGAAGACTATCAGAAGGAATTTCAATGTGCCGATCTTTAGAAGCAGACAATCCAATCTGCTGGATATTATTATTTAAGAGCTCATATAGCGCATGTTGGATAGGTGTTTCACCCGCCAAATATAATCTTAATTTAGGTGTCGTTCTGGGCTCATCCTGAGAACTTGGCTTTAGCAATTCTAATTTTAGTTTTTGCCAATTCATTTCACCGATGCACGTCAAACGAATTTGTAATGTTGCAGCAGTATCCTCTGCCAGTCGATTAAAAGCCGAAGATCCTGTTGGAAAAAACTGAGCGTGCGTGATTTTGACAGGCCAAAGTTCAAGCGGATAGCAAGTTCGGAATTTACAGGGCATGCCCTTCACTTCACGCGAAAATAACGTTGTATGGCGCGGGACTGTGTAGGATCCAGTCATTTGAATTTGGTCCGGATCCACATTAAGCTGCACGATTGCCATTGATGGGATCGGGCGCAGATAATGAGGATAAAGCATCCCAAGCAAAGCATCCGTTATCTCAGGAAATTCATCATCAAGCTTTTTATGAACGCGCGCAGTTAAAAATGAGAAAGCTTCAATTAGCCGGTTAACATGGGGATCCTCGCATACTTCACCATCGATCTGCAGTCGACCTGCTATTTTGGGATACTCATTGGCAAACGCTTTAGCCAATTGCCTTAAATAAGTCAATTCACGCTCATAGTAAGGCAGTAACTCTTGTAGCATTTTAGTTATCCTTTATTCGATAAGACTTATTATCTAGCTTTAGAACTGCATCAAAACTGACTTGCTCACGTACTGGGTAAACTTCCAATAACGCATCCAAGCGAAAATGCAGATTCTGGGCATGCTCACCTAACTGTTGTAACTCGACGTTAATATTTTTCAAGCGTGGTTCAAAATCATCGATCATTTCTTTTAATAAATTGCTTATTCGATCACGATCATGGGGATTACGCACATCAAATGAAGTTATATCCGGCACACCATAAGTTACAAGCGAGTGGCTGACTTCGGGGAAATCATCTGCAATTGCAGATAAAGCTTCCTGATGGGTATTAAATAGCGCCTCCAAATCCCTAGCCACAGACGCTTTCAAATCTCTCACCGATTGGAATTGTGATTTAGGAATAAAGCGCTCGATCAATATCGGTGTTGTACCCAGGACAATCTCCTGTTGATTCACTAATCTCCATTGCGTATGACTGTACTCTTGTCCTTCACTGACAGTCCAATACCCACCAGGTCTCATTTCAGATGCCACCGAGTCAGCAACGCGTACCCAGTCATTATTAGTGACTAAATAAACACCATTTAGAAAATTAGGCGCTTGGTTTGTAATCAACACACGATCTCCAGCCATCAATTCAACGCCATCTATTACAGCCAGCCCACTTAGCGCTATCGCCTTAGCTGCCACAACCCTTACTGACGGGTTAAGATGGGTACCAGGAATACCGTCGGAAGATAAATAAGGGCAATCATCCAAAAGTCGGTCTAATAGAGAAGGAATAATGCTTGGTTTGTCAGATAGGTTTGGCATCATCAGTACTCACGCTGTTAGTAACGCCAAATGACCCAACTCGGTCAGGCTTGTTTCAAGTTGATCTGCTACTTTCTCACGAATTGCTTTACTACTTCTGTTCTCAGTAGCCTGCTTCAGAAAATCCACATTTTCGGGATCGACCCATTGCGACAATGCATCAACCAAATCTGCTCGGTTTCGACTTCCATCTAAAAGCTGCAGCAAATGGTGACCGACCGGATCTTCAATTCGTATCGTGTAATGTCTAAGGTTTGTGACTTTATTACTACTCAAACTTTGTAATCGGGCGAGTGGGCTGGCAACAGGATACTCTCCGGGCTGCACAATAAAGTCTGATGGCATTAGATGAAATTCAACCACGGCTCCTGCATAAGCACGCAACAACATATCAGCTAAGGCTTTTTCGCTTTCAGAGCGATCGGGTTTAATGGCGCATGCGTTATATGCTTCATTGAATAATTCTCTAAAATGGAGCGCCCTCGACCAAATTGACCCCAATCGCGATAATGCCGCTTTTATCAAAGGATTGTCAGTTTGAATAGCTGAGTTTTTAGGGCCTTTAAATATCACGAGCTCTGGTGCGTTAATATCCAATGGTTGCACTTCGGGATAAACAGGAGCTGCAATATAAAACTGCATGATCGCTTCTGCGTTTGGACTGGCAATAACGTTATTCCCTGCATGACACAACAACGTCTGGCGGAAACGCCGGCCTTTAAGAAAATCTAAATATTGTTCCTTTGCGATGCGACTATCAGAAATTCGATTCAGTACTTCAACAACATCAGAAGGAAAAATACCCGCTTGGGTTTCAAAAAATTGGGCTTCCGATAAATATTGCAAACCGTGGCGCGCCGCATACGCCATAAATTCAGAAAAATAAACCGGCGCATTACAATCAGCCAAGTCGTCATGAAATAACGAACTATCGAGAAACCCCCGGATACGTTCACGTTCTTTCATTAATAAAGGTCGATAAACCTCGCTATCATCGCGTGCAGAATCAGCAATAAACTCAACGAAAGCCCTCGCTTGCTCGATCTTTTGTTGCGCAGTTTCCATCTCCCCCACGTGATAACGCATCATATCGCGCACCATGTTGCGCAGATAAGCGCCTGGATAGGTATTGTAGCTAATATATGCCACGCCCTTTTCAGCCAAATTCGTTTTGCAGATCGATAAAATTTTATCTCTGACATGCTCAGGCACCCACGAGTAAAGGCCGTGTGCGATGATAAAATCAAATTGACCAAAATTACTATCAATTTCCAGTACATCATACTGCTGTAATTGGATGTTTTTAAGTCCAAGCTGTTGAATACTAGCTTGCCCTTTCTTAATCCCAGCCCCTGCCAAATCGATTCCAACACACTTCGCTTCAGGTAGACTCAGTGCAACAGAAATTAAGTTGGTCCCATCACCACAACCCAATTCCAAAATTCGGCTCGTCGCTGGATGAGGCGTACAAACACCATGCAGTGATGCTAGCGTCGCTAACCGATCAGGGTG
>CAZIDT010000084.1:0-6244 GCA_964537855.1 uncultured Nitrosomonas sp. | reverse complement strand
TATCGGTGTTACTCGTGCTGAGCTTTGGGTCAATAACACGAGTGTTGCAGTAGATACTTCAGAGCCTTTTGCGTTCTCATGGGATTCTGCTGGGGCTCCAAATGGGGAAGCAAATTTAGTAATTCGTGCCTATGATGCTGCTGGCAATTCGGCTTCATCGGATATGATCAGTGTTACGGTTAATAATCCTATTCAACCACCTAGCGTGGATACCGAAGCACCTGTCGTGAGCATCATTAATCCAGTGACGGGTAATGTATCCGGAACGGTCACCATCACGGCAAATGCTTCAGATAATAATGGAGCAAGTGGTATCACGCTTTCGATTTATGTTGATGATGCACTGAAAGCAACCGGTACAGGTAGCACATTAAGCACTAGCTGGAATACGCGCTCAAAGAATGTAACGGCAGGCATGCACACAGTGAAGGTTGTTGCTAAAGATGCTGCTGGCAATTCATCAGCAAAGTCAGTCAGTGTCAGTGTTATAAAGTAGTGCCTTTCTAAGGAATCAAACACGTGCTTATTATCAAAGCACGTGTTTTTTCCGTGCCTACCGCTTGATTTTCAACAATAATTAACCCCACCAACCTGGCGCCTTGTCAATTAAGGTGTTCCCCGAGTAGAAATGCTAAAAACTTTTGCCTAATTTCATGCGAGGCATCCCGAAATAATTTATATTGCGCATGTTGATCTGGTCGATGCGAATCAATCTCAATCGCCCATAACGGATCAGTGCTTGTTGGCAGATTCGAATACCGCACATCGATCAGCAAATTGGGACGCTCTGGTTGAATGCCAATATACCCGGCCGAAAAATGAGTAAATCGCTCAATATCTTCAGCTAACACCGACCTATCAGGTAATCCTGGCATATGAACACCAGGAATAAATTTCTCAATGACGCCACCTTCGTATACTTTTGGTTCCGAAAAGAAGCCAACACGTATCGCATCAACATAAAATCTCCCATTTGTTTCATAAATTGAACGCCATAGTATTAAATTAGCAAGTGTCGGTTTCACGATACTCGTTTCGATGGCATGGCCCCGCGTTGCCGCGAGGGAAATGGCCATATTCTCAGCACGTTGCAACTGCACCCACCCCACACAAAGATAGAGTCCAACAAGCAATAAACTGACTCTTGCGAATATTTCTGCTTTTTTTCTAAATGCGACAATGACGCCTACGAGTAAAATTAGCGTAAAAACGGGATCAATCACTGAGATAAGATTTAATGCAATACGTTCTTGACTCAATGGCCAGAACAAATGTGTGCCATAGCTAGTTAAACCATCTAGCACGCCGCTTAGGCTATAGCCAAGCAAACAGTAAAAATACAATCGCAAAAACGCTAGCTTATGTCGCAAAAAGAACCATAGCATCAGTGCGGCGATTAGCGCCCCAAAGGGAACAAAAAAGATGGAATGGGTAAAATGCCGATGAAATTCTACGGTTAGCAAAGGATCTTGATCAGATTGAATCAAGATATCAGCATCTGCTAATAAACCTGCAAAGAAACCAACGCCCGTTGCAATTCGGGTTTCTTGCTGCTTTGAACCCGCTTGCGCTAACGCGGCCCCTAATAGACCTTGTGTCAGTAAATCCATATCGTTAAATAATCGTAATTAGTCACGCCATGCTGAATAATTTATTTGTTCTAATCATTAAAAATCATATAATTAAGTATTCTCAATTCATAGTGCAATTCTAGCTGATCCCACAGAAATAGCAGGATTGGTATCTCTGATCAATCCTAAAGATGGGGCGCGATTTAGCGATATTAATTTGATATACCTTGTTTATGGAATCCAAAATGCAAGAATCCAGTAATTTTCAAATGAATCTGACTCATTTTAGCGTAGAAATTACTACAGAAAGCTTACGTAATCTTAATTTGTTACAATCATCCGAATCTACCCCCTCACTCCTTTATCGGATGACTGCTCAAATGCAAGCAGATGCTGTATTTGCTGGAAAATTAATTCTTGCAATACAGAATTTGGCTATAACTGATGAACTCGACAAGCATCACCAGATTATTGATAAGCTTAATGAAGCACAACACTACATCAATCAATTTTGTGACGAATTAGGGCTTAGATATAAACCAGGAAATGAACATTCGATCTCGGATGATAACGATGATCATAGCTATTCTGATGCGGTTTCAGCAGCAGATAACCTGCATAGCATCATTGAAATATTGTGCACTGTGATCAAAACGCCATCCCAATCTGCAGAAGGCATTGCTTCTAAGTTTTTTGTCGTTTAACCAAACACGCTAGAGGCGCTTTTGCTTTTTCTGATAGCGCCAATAGTAGAGTGTAACTCCAATTATACAAAGCAATATCAGCACTACGATGATGTTATGCAGGTATGCTTTGATTAACACTTCGTTCTCACCAATATAGTAGCCTAGTAAAGCCAAAATAATCACCCAGATTCCAGCTCCTAAACTCGTGTAGAAGCTAAAAATTACTAAATTCATATTAGCCAACCCTGCTGGCAAAGAAATATATTGCCGAATGACAGGGATGAGTCGCCCAATGAACGTCGAAATATGGCCATGGCGATTGAAAAAACTTTCCATCCTTGACAAGGTTTCTTCATTGAACATGACATAAGTACCATATCGAATCAAAAGAGGACGACCAAGTTTAATTGCTAAATAATAATTAAATAGTGCGCCACTAAGACTACCAATAATGCCGCTTAAGATAGCAATCGCCAAATTCATCTCTCCCTTGAAGGCGAGATAACCAGCTGGAATCATCACCACCTCACTTGGAAAAGGAACAAAGCTTGATTCCAGGAACATCATGATCACGATTCCTGCATAGCCAAGCATACCAACAGTCTCAACAATCCAATTGATTATTTCGTACAAACTCGCGTAATCCCGTTTATTTAGAATTTACAAAGGATGATTAGTAAAAACGCCTAGGGAGCAGCTTCTTCCTGTGTTTTTACTTCAGGTTTTACCAAGTCCTCACGCTTAACGCCCAACAATAACAAAATAGGACTTGCAACTAAAACTGAAGAGTAAATACCGAATAAAATCCCGATCGTTAAGGCAAGCGCGAAATAAAATAAAGTCTCCCCCCCAAAAAACAACATGGCTAACACCACGATCTGTGTACTACCATGGGTAATAATGGTACGGGACATCGTACGAGTAATAGCATTATCAATCACTTTGTTAACATCCGCTCTCCGCATTTTTCGGAAATTCTCGCGAATACGATCAAAAATTACCACTGACTCGTTGACTGAATAACCAAGAATTGCCAGAACCGCAGCAAGAACCGTTAATGAAAATTCCCATTGGAAAAATGCAAAAAATCCCAGAATGATAATTACGTCATGAAGGTTAGCGATAATACCTGCCACCCCAAATTTCCATTCAAAACGCATTGCCAAATAAGCCACAATACCCAGTGATACAAAAAGGAGTGCTAGCGCACCGTTTTCCAGCAATTCTTGCCCAACTTGCGGGCCTACAAACTCAACACGACGCACTTCAGCGGTTTCATCTGCTTTTTTAAGCGCATCAATGATGATTTCTGAAAGCTTCGCACCTGATATATCCCCTTTAGTTGGCAATCGAATAATAACATCGCGCGAAGATCCAAAATTCTGCACTGCCACATCTGAAATTCCAATCGAAGTAAAAGTACTACGAATTTTATTCAGATCTGCGGGTTGCGCATAATTCACTTCCAGAACTGTACCACCAGTAAAATCAACGCCTAAATTCAGTCCTTTATATGAAATAAAAAAGACGGACAAAACGAACGTCAATAAAGAAATGGTCGTAGTATATTTCCCCCAGCTCATGAAGGGGATATCGCGTTCAAATCTAAAAAAATCCATACCTTAATTATCCTTAGAAGGAAGCGTTAATCCAGTTAATTTCGCCTTCTCACTTTTTCCAGAGCGTTTAGTCACCTTGGGTTTCCATACTAACCCGATCGAAATATTTTCAAGTTTACGCTGATTACCATACAGAAAATTAACGAGGGAGCGGGAAACTAATACTGCACTAAATATCGAAGTCAGTATCCCCAAGCACAATACCACGGCGAATCCTTTGATAGGACCTGATCCAAACGAAAACAATGCAAGTCCCGCAATCAATGTCGTGATATTCGAGTCCAAAATTGTTCCAAATGCTCGCTCATAACCCGCGTTAATCGCCATATGCGGAGAAGCGCCACCGCGCAATTCATCCCGAATACGTTCATTGATCAAAACATTTGCATCGATCGCCATACCGACTGTTAATGCTATTGCAGCCATACCCGGTAATGTCAGTGTTGCTTGTAAAATTGACAGTAAACCTATCAATAACAGTAAGTTAGAACAGAGCGCAATAACTGAAATAGTACCAAACGCTCGATAGTAAATGACAATGAAAATCGCAACCGCCAGAAACCCAAATAACGTTGAATTGAAACCCCTAGCAATATTTTCTGCGCCCAAGCTCGGTCCTACTGTGCGTTCCTCGATGATTTCCATCGGTGCAGCAAGCGCACCTGCGCGTAGCAATAAGGATACATCCCGCGCTTCAATCGTACTCATCCGACCACTAATTTGGACTCGCCCACCTCCAATCTCCTCACGAATCACTGGTGCAGTAATGACCTCACTGATATTTTTCTCGACCAGTAAGATGGCCATACGCTTACCCACGTTATTGCGAGTCAGATCCTTAAAGATTCGGGCCCCATTGCTATCGAGACTAACATGGACAGCAGGTTGACTATCGTTATCAAAACCCGGCTGTGCATCCGTTATGCGATCTCCTGTGAGCAATACTTGTTTTTTCACCAATAAAGGATTACCGCCTCGTTCAGTGAAAAGCTCAGTACCGACAGGAATCTGCCCACGCAATGCTGCATCAATATCACTTTCGTCATCCACTAATCTGACTTCAAGCGTCGCTGTTCTTCCTAAAATATCTTTTGCCTTAGCAGTATCTTGCACACCCGGCAATTGAACGATAACACGATCAACTCCTGCTTGCTGAATAATGGGTTCGGCTACTCCAAGCTCATTAACGCGATTCCGTAATGTTGTGATATTTTGCTGTAAAGCTGCGGTTTGCATCCGTACATGCGCATCCGGTTTAATAGTTGCAATCAGTAAAAAGTTTCGATCCATATTGATCGTTCGCAACTCCAGATCAGGATAGATTCTTTTTAGCTCTGACTCACCTTTGGTGCGCGATGGCTCATCGCGAAATTTGATGGTCAATTGCCCTCTTTCACGCTCGATACCTGAGAAGGAGACTTTCTGTTCCCGTAAACTGCTGCGAATATCGGCACTGTATCGATCAAGCGCCTTCGTTAAGGCACCTACCATATCGACTTGCAACATAAAGTGGACTCCACCTCGCAGATCAAGCCCGAGATACATCGGCAACGCTCCGATGCTACTCAGCCAATCAGGTGAATTGGGAATCAAATTCAATGCAACGATATAATCATTCCCCAGCTCCGCTTGTAGAAGATCTTTAGCTTTGATTTGTATATCTGTTTCAGCAAAACGCACTTTGATACTACTTCCCTCCACGATCGTTCCATTCGTTGCAATGTTCGATTTATGAAGGCTATCTTCTACTTTTTTGATCAACTCCGGATTAACCAATGTTGTGGTAGCACGGAGAGGAGAAATTTGAATTGCCGGAGATTCCCCAAAGAAATTAGGCAAGGTATACAACAATCCTAAAAAAAGGGAAATAGCAATAATCAGATTTTTCCAGAGGGGATATCGATTCATATTATTAAATTAGTTTTGGTACACAGAATTTGAACAGAATAGGAATAAAAAACTGCTTAGCTTTCTTTTTTATTACCTTCTGATGGCGCTTCTTTATCAGCTACTTCACTGCTCTTATTATCATTGCTGCTCTCAGTCGCATCAGTAATTTTCTGTGGTTTGTTGTTTTTTGCTGATTTACCACTCTTACCGGTATCAATGCTCTTCAGCGTTCCTTTTGGTAACAAGGTTTGCACACCCGATTTCACAACAACAACTTCCACATTAGGCGCAATCTCGAGCGTAACATAATGGTCACCCACACTAACGACGCGCCCTAGCTCACCACCACTGATGATTACTTCATCACCTTTCTGTAACGCATCTCTCATCTTGACCTGCTCTTTTGCACGTTTAGACTGAGGACGAATTAATAAAAAGTAAAAAATGACTAAAATACCGATTAAAGGCAACAAAGTCA
>CAZIDT010000083.1:0-6310 GCA_964537855.1 uncultured Nitrosomonas sp. | reverse complement strand
TACAGATTTTTAAAGACAATCAGCGCATTTAAGTAAGGATCTACCCTAAGCCATCTTGTTAGGATTACAGAACAACATAAAATTCTGTTTTATTTGAAATCTTGGGATTCGATTGATGATCACCGATAGAACGTCGCTGAGGAATCGAGGCGTCAACGTGAATGGGTATAATCAATTATTTTATATCCGAGGAATTTTAAAGCAGGGGATTAAGGTATTACTTATCATTTCATGGCTTAAAAATATACATCTGCATGAAACTAATATAAGATCGGAGCTGAGATGAAATTTGGTTTTTCGCTAATCTTAGATTTTATATACTGAAAAATTCCAGCAACTTTTTTTCAGCATAGTTTTGATATCGGAATTTAAGATGAAAATAAAATGCTATTTATTTTCAATTGATTACTAATATTTTATGGTGCCCAGAAGAGGACTCGAACCTCCACACCCGAAGGCACATGGACCTGAACCATGCGCGTCTACCAATTCCGCCATCTGGGCATTGATTATCATGATTTGGCCTTCATTGATTTCTATCAAATCATAAGGCCAGCCGATTCTATAGGAAACTACTTTTTTGTCAATCAAGAAGAAAGGCAATAAAAATCAGCTGCGTAGCCTTGACCCATTTCTCACGCGCGAGAAACAGCGCTATGGTTCTTCAGCTTTGCCTAGTCGTGAATATATCCAAAAAATACTCGAAGATCAGGGTACGCCGATTGACGGCGCAACATTATGTAAGCTTCTCAATATCAAATCTAAAGAGACTGAATTCTTTAATCGCCGACTTACTGCGATGATTCGCGAAGGCCAAATTATTCGCAATCGTAAAGGTGATATATGCGTTACTAAAAAACTCGACTTAATAAAAGGGGTGGTGCAAGGCCATGGCGATGGATTTGGTTTTCTCATCGTCGATGAAGGCGGTCCTGATTTGTATTTGAGTCCAAGGGAGATGCAAAAAGTTTTAAGCGGCGATCGTGTCATTGCAAGAAAAACCGGGAAGGACCGGCGTGGCCGTTTAGAAGGTGAGATTGTCGAAGTGCTGGAACGTGCCAATACTGAGCTGGTTGGGCGTTTTCACACTAAACAAGGTGTTAGTTTCGTAATCGCCGAGAATAAGCGAATCAGTCAGGAAATTCTGATTCCTTCCAATGCAACCTTACAAGCACAATCGGGCCAAGTTGTGATCGTAAAAATCATTCAACAGCCCGAAGCTTATTCACAACCCATCGGTCATGTGATCGAAATACTCGGGAATCATGATTCCCCTGAAATGGAAATTGAAATCGCGCTGCGGAAATTTAGCTTGCCTTATCGCTTCAATGAAGAAATTGAAAAAATCTCTGCAAAATTTCCTAAGAAAGTGCTTAAAAAAGAGTTGACGAAACGCCAGGATCTTCGCCATTTACCTTTGGTAACCATTGATGGCGAAACGGCACGCGATTTTGATGATGCGGTTTATTGTCAACCAGAAGCTGCAAATTTTCGACTTTATGTAGCGATCGCTGATGTGAGTCACTATGTTCACGATGATGATGTGCTGGATATCGAAGCATTTAACCGAGGTAACTCCGTTTATTTTCCACGTCGGGTCATTCCGATGTTACCGGAAGTGCTTTCCAATGGGCTATGTTCCTTAAATCCAGGAGTTGATCGGCTTTGTATGGTTTGTGAAATGCTTATTGAGCCGCGCGGTGTGTGTTTAGAGTATCAATTTTATCCAGCAGTTATGCATTCACATGCCAGATTTACCTATAATGAAGTTGCTGCAATTCTAGAAACTACAAATAAAGCTGAAACGATTCAACATCCTGAGCTTTATCCACAGATCCAGTCGCTCTACAAAGTCTATAAAGCGCTGTGCAAGGAGCGAAAAAAACGTGGGGCCATTGATTTTGATACTGTGGAAACCCAAATGATATTCAATGACCAGGGTAAGATTGCTCAAATAGTCCCTGTCAAAAGAAATGAAGCGCATTATCTAATCGAAGAATGTATGCTTGCTGCTAATGTTTGTGCTTCAGATTTTCTGCAGGGGCATCAGCAGCCGACGTTGTACCGTATTCATGAAGGCCCAGTCCCCGAGAAATTAGAGGCGTTACGCAATTTTCTAAAAGAATTTGGATTGCAACTTGGGGGAGGGGATCAACCCAGCGCTAAACATTACGCAAAAACATTATCAACGATTAAAACCAGGCCGGATATTCAGCTGTTACAAACGGTTATGCTGCAATCCCTCAAACAAGCTTTATACCAACCTGAAAATGTGGGACATTTTGGTTTGGCTTATGAATCCTATACACATTTTACTTCTCCGATCCGGCGATACCCTGATTTGCTTGTCCATCGCGCCATTAAAGCAGTACTCAATAATACTACCTACATTCCTCAAACGAATTGGGTGGAGCTTGGAAAACACTGTTCGATGACTGAGCGTAGGGCAGATGAAGCCACGCGCGAAGTTGAAACCTGGCTCAAATGTTTTTATATGCAGGATAAAGTTGGCAAAAATTTCAATGGTGTTATTAGCGGCGTAACTGCATTCGGTATTTTTGTTTCCCTCGAGCAAATTTTTGTAGAAGGACTTGTTCATATTTCAGAACTTCCTAGCGATTATTTCCATTTTGATAATATCAAACATATGTTGATCGGCGAACGAACTCGTAAAATTTATCGATTAGGCGATAAGATACAAGTCAAGCTCGCGCGAGTTGACCTCGATGACCGTAAAATCGATTTTTTATTAACTACGACAAAGAAAACGAAACAGGCTAAGAACCATTAGTCTTCGCGTATCAATACGATTGTTAAGTTCCCATTTCATTTCCTGACTAATCAATGCCTACCGCAAGAACTATTTTTGGCTTCCATGCAATTACTAGTCGCATTCGCCAACATCCGGAGAGTATTCAAGAAATATTTTTAGATGAGCATCGTCATGATCATCGAGCACGAAATTTGATCGCGCTTGCTGAAAATCAAAGTATTCGGATATCGATTTGCGATGCAGTAAAATTGCAAAAAATTGCCGGAACGACTCATCACCAAGGCGTCGCTGCTAGCATTCTTAATATTCAGAATCAGATAAGTATTGAAACCATTCTTGAGAGCGTTAGTGACGACACATTACTGTTACTGCTCGATGGCGTCAAAGATCCCTACAATCTTGGCGCTTGCCTTCGAATTGCCGACGCATTTGGTGCTCAAGCTATCGTAGTGCCAAAGGATAATGCAGTAGGATTAACATCTACAGTTTATAAAGTGGCAAGTGGCAGTGCCGAGAATATTCCGCTAATCTCAGTCACCAACTTTGCGCGCACTATCCGATTATTGAAGCAACAGGGTATCTGGGTCATCGGCACAGCAGTTGAAGCCAACGACACCCTTGACCATATTAAACTGAGCGGTCCTACCGCATGGGTATTAGGCTCAGAGGGTGAAGGCATGCGAAAATTGACCCGAGAAAATTGCGATCAACTGGTTCGTATCCCGATGATTGGTCATGTCAACAGTCTAAATGTATCGGTAGCAGCCGGTATTTGTCTTTTTGAAACGCTCCGGCAACGGAGTCAATGCTAACTGGCCCTTAGAGATCTACCTTTATGGACCGAAGATGTTGCTCATGTAATCACCACTAGAATTCTTAATTTATGCTGTGCGAATCGTTCTTTTTCTTTTATTTGGGCTGCTATTAGTTACAACCACTATTTTTGCCCAGCAAAAAAACGCACCTATCGTGATTATGGATCCGGTAACCGTTACGGCTACTCGATCCGATCGATCAGTTTCTGAAATACCACAAGCTATTAACACGGTCAAACGGGATCAATTTACCGATCATCAACCAGGCGTAACATTGGATGAATTCGGACGTAATCTACCCGGTGTGTTTTTTCAAAATCAATTCAATTTTACGCAGGATCTACGGATTGCGATTCGCGGGTTTGGGGCGCGCTCCCCATTTGGGGTGCGTGGCATACAAATGCGTGTTGATGATGTTCCGCAAACCTTACCGGATGGACAAACTCAGCTCGATGCAATCGATCCCGCCATGATTGAACGTATGGAAGTGCTGCGTGGTCCTTCTGCAGCTTTGTATGGTAACGCTTCCGGTGGCATGATTCATATCACCACACGCAATCCACAGCATTCATTCGAGTTGTCGCCACGGCTTGTTTTTGGGCAGTATGGTTTTATCAAATCAGAAATTTATGCAGGTGGCCGTGCTGAAAATTTTAACTATGGCCTGTTTGGTTCCTATCTGCAACAGGCAGGGTGGCGAGACCATAGTCGTATGGAAAATCTCTTCTCTCAAGTGAAGATCAATTTTAAAACCGCATCCGATTCGGATTGGATGGTGCTACTGCATAAGTTTTATTCTCCCGATGCGAAAGATCCGGGCGCCCTGACTCTGGCTGAGACACGCGCTAACCCCAAGCAGGCATCAGCTAATAATCAATTATTCAATGCCAGTGAGTCGATTAATCAAGAACAGTTTGCCGTTCGGTATCGCAAAAATGTTGCACCAGGGCAGATGGTTACTATTACTACCCATGCACTGCATCGCGATTTTCAGAATTTACTTCCCTTTACCAACGGTGGACAAGTCGAGTTTAATCGCTGGGTGGGTGGCGTCATGTTGCAATACTCACGTGATCATATGCTATGGCAACGACCTAACCGGTTATTGGCTGGAATCGATTATGGTATTCAAAATGATGATCGACAACGCTATAACAACCATTTTGGTGAACGCGGTGCATTAAACCTGAATCAAATTGAACGTGTGCAAAATGTTGGTCCTTTTCTAAGAAATGAGTGGCGGATATTAGATCGCTTAGATTTTGTCGTTGGGGGGCGCTGGGATTGGTTGCACTACCAAGTCAAAGACACTTTTTTGACTGACAATAATCAATCAGGCTCAAGAACCCTATCGCAGGGTAGTGGTACTGCCGGTTTGGTGTATCACTTAGGGGATGTGCACCAACTGTATACTCATGTAGCAACTGTATTTGAAGCACCAACTACTACTGAGCTCATCAATAATCCTGAAGGGAAGGGTGGCTTTAATCCTAACCTCCAGGCTCAAACTTCATTGAGTAAAGAAATGGGTATACGTGGTCAACCTGCGGGATTTGAATACGAGGCAACGTTATTTCATGTTGCAACCCGTAATGAAATTACTCCTTTTGAGCTATCTGATTCACCAGGGCGTGCTTTTTTTCGTAATGCTGGCCAGTCCGAGCGTTTGGGAGCGGAAACTCGTTTATCGAGTCCCGTATGGAATGGTTTGAGGGCTGATGTGGCGTATACCTATTCCGATTTTGAATTTAAACGCTACAGGGTTAGCAACGTCGATTTAAGCGGCAATGAATTCCCTGGTTTACCCAGACATCGTTGGGAAGGTAGGGTGCGTTATACGCATCCGATTGGATTCTTCACCCAATTTCATGTACATCGTGTCGGAGAATTTTTTGTGAACGATACCAATACTGTAACCAATAATGCCTACTATTTGGGGCAATTATTATTGGGCTGGGAAAAGAAATACCACTGGATTGAGGGTTCAATCTTTCTAGGAATCAATAACCTATTTGATGAGCGTTATAATGCAAATACTCGAATCAACGCAGCTTTAGGTCGGTATTTTGAACCTGGCCCTCCGCTTAATGTTTTCGGAGGAGCCAGAATCCGATTGTGGGTGTTCTGATTACTGCAAAATTTTCAGCCAAGCTAAATTTTATGCAGGCACGCGATCTAGCTTGGCTATGTTAGTGTTAAACGATAACAACAATCAACGGTGTTTCCATTAGAATCGGGGTTGAGAAGCGGCAGCCCGATTACTAACCTCACGTTTAAGATCATCTACTCCTTTTTTAGCATCGAGCGCAAGTTGTTCGACACGTGTTTCGCTTTCCGGTCCTTCTAGATGAGTAAATTCATGGCTATCTTCATAGGCTTGTTCAGTCGTGCCCGTTGCTTTAATGATTGCTCCAGCAATAAGACCGCCGGTAATAGCAATGGCGAGTGTGATGCCGATGCCTGTCAATTGCACAACCGCAATACCAGGAACAACGACAATTGCACTTAGACCACCGAGTAAACCAGGCATCCCATGTAAATTATGGACACCGCAAGTATCAATTAATTTAAGTTTGGATTCGAGCCACGGTTGAATGAAAACATAGCCAATGACCGATAGTGCACCAGCGAGCAAACCGATCATGAATGCCCCGGTTGGCCCCACAACATTACAGGTCGAGCCAATCGCAACTCCACCGGCCAACGCTGCATTGGCCATATC
>CAZIDT010000082.1:0-6329 GCA_964537855.1 uncultured Nitrosomonas sp. | reverse complement strand
ATGGCGCAGTATGTGTTCTCCCAGTCTGTCTTTTCGAATAAACTCAAACTCAAAAACAGGTTCAATTCCTGAGGTTGTCTGGGCCATGAGGGAGGTAGAGCCTGTGGGGGCCTGCATAAGAAGTATTGAATTACGGATCCCCTTTTTGGCTATTTCCTGTCTCACCTCATCGGGCAACTGCTGAACAAATTTTCCTTTCAGATATTTTTCTCTATCAAACTTCGGGAAATATCCTTTTTCCGAAGCAATATCGGCGGAGGCACGGTAAGCCTCATCTCGTATCATTTTATAGACCTTATCAATAAAGACAAGCGACTCTTTAGAACCATAGCGAAGATGAAGCTTAATAAGCGTATCACCGAGCCCCATTGTTCCCAGACCAATTCGTCTTTCACCCTCAAGCTGTGTTTGACGTATTCCGTCAAAGAAATACTGATCCATATCTCAAATATTGCAATATATAATCCTAGTACTAAGAAAGCAGACCGAATAGGATTTAGATTTACTGAGGATAATAGAAAAATTAGATTTTATAAAGCAACTGGTGAATCAGTTAAGAATAAGTGATTTAGTGAAGGTTATAAATAATGACAAGGTTAAATGATTTTTATAATTCAACTGTAAAACCAGAAATGATAAAGGATTTCAATTATAAATCTATAATGGAAGTTCCTAGAATTAAAAAAATTACAATTAATATGGGTGTTGGTGAAGCAACAAGTGATAAAAAAGTGCTTGAGAATGCTTTATTGGATTTAGAAAAGATTACTGGACAGAAGCCAATTATTACTAGAGCTAAAAAATCTATTGCTACTTTTAAAGTAAGAATGGGTTACCCAATTGGCTGTATGGTAACGATGCGTGGTCAACGAATGTTCGAATTTTTAGACAGATTGATAAATGTTGCAATTCCTAGAATTAGAGATTTCAGAGGTATTACCGGAAAAGGTTTTGATGGCAGTGGTAATTATAATATTGGTATAAAAGAACAAATTATATTTCCTGAGATTGAGTACGAGAAAATTGATGTTATTAGAGGAATGAATATATCGATAACAACAACAGCAAAAACAGATTCCGAAGCTAAAGCACTATTATCAAAGTTTAAGTTTCCGTTTAAAAATTAATATGGCAAAAATAGCAATAATTAATAGAAATATAAAACGACAAAAAATCGTAAATAAATTCAGTGAATTGAAATTAAATCTTCTGAAAATATTATCCGATCAGAACAGGTCTAAGGAAGAGCTTGACAGCGCTAAAATAAAATTGCAGAAATTGCCTAGAAACTCTAGTCAGGTCAGATTAAGAAATCGATGCGCATTAACTGGAAGGGGTCGCGGTTTTTACAGAAAATTTGGATTAGGAAGAGTGAAATTCAGAGAAATGGCGATGAATGGTGAAATACCTGGCATTACAAAAGCGAGTTGGTGATTTAATTCTATATATAAGGCATTAAGAAAATCCATGTCGATGAGTGATCCTATAGCAGATATGTTGACAAGAATAAGAAATGCACAACATTCTGGAAAAAATGAAGTGATTATGACTTTTTCAAAACTTAAATTTCTAATTGCATCAGTGCTTAAAGAAGAAGGTTATATTGATGATGTAATAACACTGGAATATGAAGGTAAAAAGCATTTATCAATCGATTTGAAATATTATAAAAATTTACCTGTCATCGAAAATATTTATAGAGTTAGTAGACCTAGCCTAAGAGTATATAAAGAGTGTAAGAAATTACCTAATGTTGTTAATGGGTTAGGTATTGCTATTATTTCTACCTCAAGAGGTGTGATGGTTGATAGAAGAGCCAAAGAGTTAGGAATTGGCGGCGAAGTTTTATGTATTGTTTCTTGATTGGAAAATAAATGAGTAATGTAAGTGGTAGAGTAGTTCCCATTCCTGAGAATGTTAAAATAAAACTTTTAAATTATGATATAGAAGTTAGTGGATCTAACGGATCCATTAGTTTTGCACTACATAAAGATGTAATACTGAAGATAGATAATAATCAATTATTAATCTCAAATAAAGACGATTCTAAACAATCCAAGGCGCTTACAGGAACATATCGATCTTTGCTTTCGAATATGATATATGGCGTTACAAAGGGGTATGAAAAAAAACTTTTAGTCGTCGGAGTTGGATATAAGGTAGCAGTTAATTCAAATAATTTAAATATGAATGTTGGTTTTTCACATCCAATAAACTATCAAGCTCCTGAAGGTATAACAATTACTTCTCCGAGTCCTACTGAAATTATTATACGTGGAGCTGATAAACAAAAGGTTGGTCAGGTTGCTGCTGAGATACGTTCATATCGCAGACCTGAACCATATAAAGGAAAAGGAATACGTTATGAAAATGAAACGATTATCTTAAAAGAAACAAAGAAAAAGTAAAACGATGAATAAATTAAAAGAATCTCGTTTAAAACGAGCTAAGCAAACTCGTATAAAAATCCACTTGAGTGGTAGGCATCGTTTATGTGTTTTTAGAAGTAATCAGCATATCTATGCTCAAATAATAGACACCACAGGAAGTAAAGTTTTAACTTCTGCATCTACAGTTGAAACCCATTTAAAAACTCAATTGACATCCGGTGGTAACATTAAAGCTGCGGAGTATATCGGTAAAATAATTGCTGAGAGATCTTTAGCATTAGGTATTAATACACTTGCATTTGATAGATCTGGGTATAAATTTCACGGCAGAATACGTGCTCTTGCAGACGCAGTGAGAAATTCTGGAATTAACATTTAATTTACATTCTAAAATGGCCAAAACCACGCGATTACAAAACGATGCTTTAAGTAATGACGATAATACAGATGGTTATAAAGAGAAAATGATATCTATTAATCGTGTTACCAAAGTAGTAAAGGGAGGTAGAATTTTAGCTTTTGCGGCATTAACAGTTGTTGGTGATGGGAATGGTCGTATTGGAATTGGAAAAGGTAAATCACGTGAAGTGCCTGTTGCAGTCCAAAAAGCTATGGATGAAGCCAGAAAAAAAATGGTGAAAGTTAATCTCAAAAATGGAACACTACAGCATTCCATTATTGGAAAACATGGCGCTTCAAAAGTTATTATGCAGCCAGCCTCTGAGGGTACTGGAATAATAGCTGGAGGACCTATGCGGGCTATTTTTGAAGTATTAGGTGTCCATAATATACTTGCTAAATGTATTGGATCAACCAATCCATATAATGTTGTAAGAGCAACGCTAAATGGCCTATCCTCAATGCGTAGTCCTAGTTTCATCGCTTTAAAGCGTGGAAAATCTATTGATGAAATAATGATTAGGACTAATAATGCAAAATAAGAATATTAAAATTAAATTAGCTCGTAGCTTAATCGGAGTAAGAAAAAATCATCGTGATATAATTCGCGGATTAGGTTTAAAACGCATTAATAGTGTTTCAGAATTAATTGATACTCCTTCAATCAGAGGAATGGTTAGTCGAGTCTCTTATCTAATAAAAATTCAATAAACTCAGTCAATGTATTTAAATAATATAAAACCTAAAGAAGATTCAAAATTCGCCAAAAAAAGAGTAGGTAGAGGAATTGGTTCTGGTCTTGGTAAAACTTGTGGTAGAGGTCATAAAGGACAACGCTCTCGAGCTGGAGGATATCATAAAGTCGGTTTTGAAGGCGGACAAATGCCACTCCAAAGAAGATTACCAAAATTCGGTTTTTCTTCAAGAAAAACTAAAAGTATTGAAATCAAGCTATCTCAATTAACTAAACTAGCCGATCAAAATATAACTTTAACCTTATTAAAAACAAAAAAAATAGTTAATAAGAATTGCCAAAAAATAAAGATTATATGTGATAAAAAAATATCTGAAGTTTTGAGGATAGAAAATTTTGCTATGACTAAGAATGCCCGCGAGGCAATTATTAGTGCCAAAGGTATCATTTCATAAATGATTGACATTAAAAGAATACTATTGTGGTAGTTAGTAAAAATAAAACAAAAGATCAAAAATTTAGAGATCTCAAGATTCGATTATGGTTTTTACTGGGAGCCTTGATCGTATATAGAATTGGATCTCATGTACCTGTTCCTGGCATAGATGCAGTTGTATTAAAAGAAATTTTTGAAAATCAGGATAGTGGGTTATTGGGAATGTTTAATATGTTCTCCGGAGGAGCCCTTTCTCGTTTTTCTATTTTCGCATTAGGCATAATGCCGTACATATCTGCATCAATTATTATGCAGTTAGGTACAGTGGCAATACCATATCTTGAAATGCTAAAGAAGGAAGGAGAGAGTGGACGTAAAAAAATTACTCAATATACTCGAATAGGAACTATCTTTTTAGCTTTGATTCAGAGTTTTGGCATATCAGTCGCCCTTCAATCACAACCTGGTTTAGTTATTAATCCTGGTTCAATTTTTGTTATAACGACTATAATTACTCTTGTAACTGGGACAATTTTTTTAATGTGGTTGGGTGAGCAAATTACTGAAAGAGGAATAGGTAATGGTATATCACTCATCATCTTTGCTGGTATAACTGCTGGTCTCCCAAGTGCTATTGGGGGAACTTTAGAATTAGTGAGAACTGGCTCAATGCATTTTCTGGTTGCTCTTGGTATATTTATTGCAGTAATTAGTGTTACAGCGCTGGTTGTTTTTGTAGAAAGAGGACAAAGAAAGATCATTGTAAATTATGCAAAACGTCAAGTAGGTAAACAAGTACTTGGGGGACAAAGCTCACATTTACCGCTGAAATTAAATATGGCTGGTGTCATACCCCCTATATTTGCATCTAGTATTATCTTATTTCCAGCTACGTTAGCTGGTTGGTTTTCTACTGAATCAACTTTCTGGTTAAGTGATTTTAGCGCTGCATTATCACCTGGACAGCCTGCTTATGTTGCATTGTATGCTGCTATGATAATTTTCTTTTGTTTTTTTTATACCGCATTGGTTTTTAATCCAAAAGAAACGGCAGATAATCTTAAGAAAAGTGGCGCATTTATCCCAGGTATAAGACCAGGTGATCAGACTACCATCTTTATTGAAAAAATTATGCTTAGACTGACTCTTATTGGTTCAATTTATGTGACTCTTGTTTGCTTACTTCCTGAACTTTTAATATTGAAATGGAATGTACCTTTTTACTTTGGCGGAACATCACTACTAATTATAGTTGTTGTAACAATGGATTTTATGGCGCAAGTACAGTCTCACGTTATGAGTGCTCAATATGAAAGCTTACTAAAAAAAGCAAATCTCAAAATGAATAATCTTGGGCTCGCAAAGTAAAATTATTTTTCTTGTGTATGTCAAAAGAAGAAACAATACAGCTCCAAGGAGAAATCTTAGAAACTTTGCCAAATGCAACTTTTAAAGTTAAATTAGAAAATGGCCATGTCGTGTTAGGTTATATATCGGGTAAAATGAGAATGAATTATATTCGTATACTACCTGGTGATAAAGTTACAGTTGATATGACACCATACGATTTGACTAGAGGTAGGATAACATTTAGAAGTAAGTAAGTTTTATACATAATTAATTTATACTTTATTATTATCATGAAAGTAAAAGCCTCAGTAAAAAAAATTTGTAGAAATTGTAAAATTGTAAAGCGAGAAGGAATAATACGTGTAATTTGTGTTAACCTTAGACATAAGCAACGGCAAGGATAGATATTTGTGAAAAATAATTTTAAAATTAGGTGTTTATAGATGGCTAGAATTGCAGGCGTCAATATACCCAATAATCAGCACCTTAGAATTGCATTAACTGCAATTTACGGCATAGGTATCCCAACAGCCAAGAAAATCTGTTTGGATCTAAATTTAGATGGCAGTGTCAAGATAAAAGATATTCCAGATTCTCAGATCGAAAATATTAGAGATTATATAGCCAAAATGACTGTTGAAGGTGATCTAAGACGCGAGATAACTATGAATATTAAAAGGTTAATCGATATTGGAAGTTATCGTGGTTTGAGACATAAAAAAGGACTTCCTGTAAGGGGACAAAGGACTAGAACGAATGCTAGGACAAGAAAAGGTCCAAAAAAATCTGCTAATTAATATTTAAATATTCTAAGTAAAAAATGGTAAAAACAGCGAGTCGAAGTCGAAAAAAAATTAAAAAAAATGTAGTTGAAGGAATTGCTCATATCCATGCGTCATTTAATAATACTATTGTAACTATCACTGATAGACAGGGTAATGCACTATCATGGGCTACTGCTGGTGGTGCTGGCTTTAAAGGGTCTCGAAAAAGTACACCATTTGCCGCACAAGTAGCTGCTGAAAATGCTAGTAAATTGGCGCTTGAGTATGGAGTTAAA
>CAZIDT010000081.1:0-6367 GCA_964537855.1 uncultured Nitrosomonas sp. | reverse complement strand
CGGCCCAAAGTCGATGCGCGCTGCAACCTGAAATCGATTCGCTTGAAGATTAACGTGACTCAGTGCGACTCCCTTGGGCAAACCTTCTGAGCCTGATGTGAAGAGAATTACAGCAGGAGTGTCAGGGTAGCTAGCGGGACAACATAATCGGTAGTAAGTTTGTGGGATCAAACCCGCCAGAAACCCCAAGAGCTTGTGCCACCAATGAATTTCTTGCCGAAGATCTTCTAAATAAAGTACCGTTATTCCCATTGCTCGGAAGTTATCGATTACGCTGGTAAGCTTTGCAACTTCAATAAAGCGACTCGAGGTAACAAGCGTTCGAATGCTTGCAATTTGGCAAGCATTCATTAAGTTAGCTTTGCTGACAGAAAAGTTAAGCATTGCAGGAATTCGTGCATACGCTTGCAGTGCAAAGAAGGTGACAATTGCACCAATGGAATTAGGGAGCAATAGCCCAATATTTTCTGCAGGTTTGGAAAATTTGCATAACCGACTACCCAAAATAAAGCTACGGGTTAATAATTGAGAATAGGTAATGGGTTGTCGCTCGATATCTTCAGCAATGATATGGTTTTTTCCATGGATATGGGATGCATCCAATAAAGATTGAAACAAAGTTTGCTGGAGATCATTACTATGAAACAGGGTGGATGTCATGATATCGTACAGCTTGTTTCCAGCAAGTTGCCGGCGTTGTTTTCCACGTACCTCGCCTGGTAAATTAAGCGATTCAGGCGGCATGATAGTCAGCGTGATTTTAGGGAACCAATGAATTCTTAATTTACCTTTTAACCTTGAGAAAGGCGTGTATTGGGCTCCTACAATACTAATCGGAAGTAAGGTTGCGCCGGATTTATCGGCAATCATTGCTGGCCCTTCATAAATCTTCATGAGAGAACCCGTGACGGTTAGTCTGCCTTCAGGAAAAATCACGATACGTTTTCCTTTTTTTACCTTATCAATCAATAATCGCGTCGACATTGGATTAGTCGGATCAATCGTGACGGTTTCAGCCAGAAATAAGAAAGGCCTTATCCACCATTTCTGTGCAACATGAGTATTAATAGCAAAACAAAGTTGATCCGGCATGCAAACGCTTAAAAGAATTGCATCTAAAAATGATAAGTGATTGGCAACAATGATGGATTTTTCACCTATGTCGCGATAATTTTCTAATCCTTTGATTTCAAGGCGGTAACATGCGTATAGAATGCCCTGAAGCAGTGATTTAACTAATGCATGCGGCAACAGACTCGAGATATAAAAAGCTACGAAACCGTTGAGTATCGCTAGTGTGAGAAAACAATCTGTCACTGAAAAATTACTGTAATACATCAAACTAATCGCAATAGCCGCGATCACCATAAACAGCGCATTGATAATATTGTTACCAGCAAATACGCGGGATCGATGGGATGTTGCAGAGCTGTTTTGGATGATCGCGTATAACGGGACAATAAATATTCCACCGCAAATGGAGATTCCGAGCAGGTCAAATAAGATGCGCCAGTGCGTAAAGGTGGTGAGATATTCGGTTACGCCAATTAATGTAGCATTTCCTTCTGCAGAGTTAATTTGTCCAGCTGCGAAAAATAGATCAATAGAAAATAACGTGACGCCTAAAATTCCAACAGGAGTGTAGGTTGCAGCAATCTCCTGTTTTAGCAATTTGTTGCACAGCAGGGAACCGATTGCTATTCCAACAGAAAATATGACCAAGAATAGCGTAACAACTTGCTCATTACCTCCAATGATATTTTTAGAGAATGTTGGGAGTTGTGAGAGATACGTAGCGCCGAGTAACCAGAACCAGGAAATACCCAAAATCGAGCGGAAAATGATCTTATCTCGCTGAATATACTGAAGAAGCGCTTGAGTATCGTTCCAAATATTGAATCCAATTTTGATTTCTGGGCTTCTAGCCGGGGTTGAAGGAATAAATAAACTGACTAACCAGCCAGCTAGCGCTGTTATGATCATGGCGATAGCTACCAGCGTAGCGCCATTATTGGCAAGAATAAGTAAGCCACCTAATATTGTGCCTGCCAAGATAGCTAAGAAAGTACCCGCTTCGATCAGTGCGTTTCCCTCGATGAATTCATTTTTGAGGAGTTGATCTGGTAAGATTCCGTATTTTAATGGCCCAAAAAAAGTTGATTGAGTGCCCATTAAGAAAAGCATCGTCATCAATAAAGAGATGCTTTCCAGTAAAAAGGCAAAAGCCGCGCCAATGATCAGCAGGATCTCGATGAATTTAAGGATACTGATAAGTTTGGCCTTGTCCCATTTGTCTGCGAGTTGTCCTGCGGTTGACGAAAAGAGAAAGAATGGTAAAACAAAAATACCAGCAGCAATCGTTACCATTATTTCTGGGTCTACATTGGATTGATCAATCACAACGTAGGTTAAATAAATAATCAACGCATTCTTAAAAATGTTGTCATTGAATGCGCCTAAGAATTGTGTGACAAACAGTGGTAAGAATCGCTTAGATGAGAGTAAATGCAATCGACTCTGCTGCATAGGTGTAAACAAATGGCCCAAAATTTGAGATTAATCGATTTTTGTTTTCTTATTATCTAACGAAACGATAGTGATAGAAAAAAAGAATATCCAGTAATAAAGATTACTATTAAATGGATGAAGTAGTTTGCGCGAGGCGAAGCGCAAACTACCATAGACGATTTATTGAATGGTAATGTTGTTAAGTATGTACTGGATGATTATCGCTAATAAGCTGGAACGCCCATATGAATGGCATTACTGCGATGAATCTTATTTGCGGGATTGGCGTTATTGAAACGATTGCTATCGTTCTCAGATTTTCCTTTGTTAAAACCACGGTCGTGACCTAAACCAGGGTTATCGGTTTGCGTGGGATCGTTATAACCCCGATTGCTATGTAATCGATCTGCCTGAGGTGCACCTGAGGTGCTGTAAGGTTGCTGTTTTTGCTTTGCGTTTTTTTCTACCTCTTCTTGATTGAGCATGATCTTTTTATTCTCACGCATATTAGTCGCCTTTTGCTTTTCGATCGCCGGTTTAGGGGGAGCCAGTTGAACTAATTGGATAGGCTCTTCTGTTTTTGCAATGACAGAAGTATGAAAAGTAAAAATACTAAGAATGCTAAAAAGAGCTGCGAGTTTTAATTTCTTCATCGTATTTTTGTCTAATAGTTGTTAGAAAAATTAAGCGAGAGCCTGAAAACGATAAAAGCTATTTCAATCTTGAAAACCATGAATAAGACCATAAATTACCATGTAACTTTGATTTGTTAAAACAAAAATAGCGAGTATTAATTAAGTGAATTTGTGTGATACGTCTATTCTCGATAATGGAATATCGATCGAGTGGTCTAATTAATATGATCGTGTTAGTTTGGGTTAATCGCTATTAGGTTAAATTAATTGATCTACAAGCACTTGGAGGTCAGAAGATTGTTGCAATAGATTGAAGTGATAGAAACAATAGTCTACAGTATGCTTTAACTACAATTTAAATGTGATTTATAAATAAATATGACTTCAGACGTAGAAAATAAAGATTCAGATTCGATCGTGTTGCCTTTGCTACCGTTACGCGATGTAGTCGTGTTTCCGCATATGGTGATACCACTATTCGTTGGGCGAACTAAGTCTATTAAAGCGCTTGAATTGGCAATGGAGTCAGGTAAAAATATTCTGCTGGTAGCGCAAAAATTAGCAGCTAAGGATGATCCAAGTCTCAGTGACTTATATGAGATCGGCTGCGTTTCTAATCTTTTACAAATGCTCAAGCTGCCGGATGGTACCGTCAAAGTGCTGGTTGAAGGCAATTACCGGGCTCATATCCGTGAATATATCGATTCGGAGAATTACCTGCTTGGAAATATAGAAGAGATACCAGCAGATAACCAGAGTACACCCGAAATCGAGGCAATGCGCCGTGCGCTTATTACGCAATTTGATCAATTTGTAAAATTAAATAAAAAAATTCCTCAAGAGATTTTAGCTTCTCTGTCGAGCATTGATGAGTCAGGAAGGTTGGCTGATACGATTGCAGCTTATCTGCCATTGAAACTAGAGCAGAAGCAAGAAATCCTTGAAATCGTCAATACCCAGAAACGACTTGAACGCTTACTCAACTTATTAGAGACCGAATTGGATATTTTGCAAGTGGAGAAGCGTATTCGCGGGCGAGTTAAACGGCAGATGGAAAAAAGTCAGAGAGACTACTATCTGAACGAACAAGTCAAAGCGATCCAGAAAGAATTAGGCGAGGGTGAAGATGGTGCTGATCTCGATGAAATTGAGAAAAAAATTAAAGCAGCTTCGATGCCTAAAGAAGCCCTTGCGAAAGCAGAATCAGAATTAAAGAAATTGAAATTGATGTCCCCGATGTCTGCTGAAGCAACGGTTGTGCGAAATTATATTGACGCCTTGGTTACTTTGCCTTGGAAACACAAAAGTAAGATTTGCAAAGATCTGAATGCGGCAGAAGTCGTGCTTGAAGAGGATCATTATGGGTTAGAAAAAATCAAGGAAAGAATCGTTGAGTATTTGGCAGTACAGCAACGTGTCAGTAAGCTAAAGGCGCCGATTCTTTGCTTGGTTGGCCCACCGGGTGTAGGTAAAACTTCGCTGGGTCGATCCATTGCACGGGCAACCAATCGGAAATTTGTACGGATGTCTTTGGGTGGCGTTCGTGATGAAGCTGAAATTCGCGGTCATCGTCGCACTTACATTGGTTCTATGCCCGGGAAGATATTGCAGAATCTCAGTAAAGTCGGTGTCAGGAATCCGTTGTTTCTATTAGATGAAGTAGACAAGATGGGAATGGATTTCCGGGGAGATCCTGCTTCTGCATTGCTCGAAGTACTTGATCCTGAGCAAAACAATGCATTTGTCGATCATTATATTGAAGTCGAGTACGATTTATCAGATGTAATGTTTGTGGCAACGGCAAACTCGCTCAATATTCCGCCTGCGTTATTGGATCGGATGGAAGTAATTCGACTTTCTGGCTATACGGAAGATGAGAAGTTGAATATCGCCGAGCGCTATCTACTGCCTAAACAAATGACAAACCATGGTTTGAAAGAAGACGAATTGTCTATTTCCCATTCTGCGTTATGCAACATCATAAGGCATTACACGCGAGAAGCAGGAGTTAGATCGCTAGAAAGAGAAATTTCAACGATTTGTCGCAAGGTTGTGAAAACGATCCTGACCCAGAAGAAAAAAGGCAAGCAGCAAGTTGTGGTTAATGCGCGTAATCTCGACAAATATTTGGGAGTTACCCGTTATACCTATGGAACGGCCGAAAGTAAAAACCAAGTGGGGCAGGTGACGGGTTTGGCATGGACAGAAGTTGGTGGTGAGTTATTGACCATCGAAGCCGCGGTTCTGCCTGGAAAAGGAAAAACCATTACTACCGGTAAACTGGGTGAAGTAATGCAAGAATCGGTACAGGCTGCATTGTCAGTCGTTCGTAGTCGTGCAGCAGTATTGGGCATTGCTGATGAATTTTATTTGAATAAAGATATCCATATTCATTTGCCTGAGGGGGCGATACCCAAAGATGGACCCAGTGCGGGAATTGGTATTTGCATTGCGATGATTTCTGCATTAACAAATATTCCAGTCCGTGCAACTGTGGCCATGACTGGTGAAATTACGTTGCGTGGTGAGGTGTTGCCAATCGGTGGGCTGAAAGAGAAATTATTGGCAGCACATCGTGGTGGAATTAAAACGGTACTAATCCCAGAGGATAATGTTAAAGATTTGAGTGAAATACCGGAAAATATTATTAGTAAGCTAAAAATTAAGCCGGTTAAGTGGATAGATCAAGTAATTGATTTTGCTCTGGAGTATAAGCCCGAAATCGCTGCTGCACCAATCCAAGCGCCACTATCCGATACTGATACTGGAAACTTAAGACCACCAGTAGTTAAGCATTAGGTGTAAAGTATATTGCGTTACATATCTGTACTAGCGCACCAATTTAATCTTCTATTTCTACAATAGCGCGTTACCCTATTTGTAAAAGTGCGCAAGCACTCAATCAGATAGCGTAACGCCCCCCGTTTGCCCTCGTTTTTTTTCTAATCCTAATATAAACCTCAGTAGGATTACTTATTTATCTTTAGGCTAGGCGAAATTTTATTCGCCATTTCAGCCAGCATACGCTTTTTCTGTAGTGGTTGGCCCCTGAAGAATCATCATACAAAAAACTTAAATTGAAATTGTCATGTGATTCAGTTTTTATTTCATGAATCAAGTCATCAGCCTAGATGCTAGCCTACGCAAAAATGGATAAATGGGATAGTAATCGATGGGTCATGAATTAGAGCAGTTTTACGCGATATTTTTTGAAGAAGCGAGTG
>CAZIDT010000080.1:0-6448 GCA_964537855.1 uncultured Nitrosomonas sp. | reverse complement strand
GCAATTGACGCACCAATCCCTGCTGCTAGGCAGACAGCCAATAAGCCAATCGGCGCGGCTTCTATTACTGTTAGATTGAGACCTAACATCAGAAGCGGTACCGCAAGAATCGTTCCACCTGCACCCGTCAGCGCTAGGATGATCCCTGTGCCAAATCCTAATCCGATGCAGATGAACATAGCAGTCATGGTGGATGCTAAGAATCCGATTGGCGATTGCCACAAAACAATTGATAAAGGGTTTTCATGATTTGAAGGGCCTCATGGCTTGCCAAGCGATAATAAATATATTTGCCTTTTCGTTCCGTAGCAACGAGCTTCTCATCTCTTAGCACGGTTAATTGCTGAGATAAGGTTGGTTGACGAATGCCGAGAGCTTGTTCTAATTCACCGACGTTTTTTTCTCCCTCAACTAATTGGCAAAGAATCAATAACCGGTCTTCATTTGCGAGTACTTTTAATAAGGCGCATGCTTGGCTAGCAGCTGCCTGATTTGATAGCATTGCCGATAGGGTATTTGATTCAATTTCGAAATGAGGTTCCTTAAACATAGCTTCAGTATAGGATTTAGGTAGAGTTGTAAATTAATAATTTTAGGTGTTTTTTTGCTTATGGCGCTCTAGAAATTCAAATAATCCCATGCCCCCTAGCATGGCAACAACAAATACTATACCTTGCAAGCTGCCCGAGCCAACTAAAACCAAACCAGGCCCTGGGCAAATGCCCGCTATGCCCCAACCGATTCCAAATGCGAGGCTGCCAAGTACTAATCGGCGATCGATGATTCGGGAAGTTGGTAGCTGAATCGCGGCGCCCAATAGCGTTTGACCGCGCTGTTTAGCGACGGTGAATGCTATGAATCCAACGGCAATCGCGCCGCCCATGACGAAAACCAAGGAAGGATCCCAAGCACCACTCATATCTAAGAAATCTTGGACTTTATCCGGGTTTATCATGCCTGATACGATCAGACCGAATCCAAAAATGAGTCCAGCGAGTAACGCGCAAAAATGAAGAAACATATTCACACCTATGCATTTATTAAATTAGTTCACGATATGCCGAATGAAATAAACGGTCATGATACCGGTTGTAATGAAGAGTAGCGTTGCGACAATGGAACGCGGCGAAAGCCTTGCTATACCACAAACACCATGACCACTAGTGCAGCCGGAGCCATAGCGAGTCCCGATACCGACAATAAAACCGGCCAATGCGAGCAATGGATAACTTGCATTGATTTGAATCGGAGGGAGGGCAGTAAATGCTTGCCAAAGAATAGGTGCAAGTATCAACCCTGCAATAAAAGCAACCCGCCAACCCATATCATGAGCTTGTAGCTTGAACAATCCGCCTATGATCCCTGAAATCCCAGCAATACGACCTGAGAGCAGGAGCAATAGTGCAGTGGCTATTCCAATAATGATGCCCCCTATCAAGGCTGATATCGGTGTAAAGTTTATCCAGTCAATATTCATTCCTTTTCTCCATGATTCATATCATATCTTGCAAAATATTATATTAATATATATATTGTAGTCAACTTGGATAAATAAAGGGAAGCGTCATGGATGCTACGATAGAAGCTTTTTTTGATCCAGCTACTTGGACGGTTAGTTACGTTGTTTATGATGAGAAAGGCGGACATTGTGCCATTATTGATCCTGTTCTGGACTATGATCCTAAATCAGGAAGGACCAAGACGGTATCAGCCGATAAACTGGTGATGTTCGTTCGTGAACACCACTTAAAGGTGGATTGGCTGCTTGAAACGCATGCTCACGCCGATCACCTTTCGGCCGCAGGTTATCTTAAGGATCGCATCGGTGGAAAAACAGCAATCGGTGAACAAATCCCACTTGTGCAACGCAGCTTTAAAAAATTGTTTAATTTAGGCCCAGAATTTTCTGTTGATGGATCGCATTTTGACCATCTCATCACGGACGGTGAAGTTCTCGAGATTGGAAAGATCGCAATAAAGGCCATCTCGGTTCCTGGACATACACCCGCCGATATGGCTTATCAAGTTAATGGTGGGGTATTTGTAGGTGATACCTTGTTTATGCCGGATGTGGGAACGGCTCGTGCCGATTTTCCTGGAGGCGATGCGCATCAGTTGTATCGTTCTATACAAAAAATATTGAGCTTACCACCCGATACCAAATTGTTCATGTGTCATGATTATCCCCCTGCTGGGCGGTCTCCGCAGTGGGAGAGTCGCGTATCAGAAGAAAAACTCCATAATATTCATGTGAAAGAGGGTGTGACGGAGGATGCTTTTGTCGCGATGCGAACCAAGCGCGATGCAACGCTTGAGCTGCCTGTTCTGATGCTTCCTGCCGTACAGGCGAACATAAGGGCGGGCCGACTACCGGAGCCTGAGTCTAACGGGATTGCCTATTTTAAAATACCGATTAATGCAATTTAGTTTGCACATATTAAAAAGAGGAATTGAAAATGAAACGTTTTGATCGTGCAAGAAGACAATTCTTAAAAGCAACTGCACTGAGCTCATTAATGACGTTATGGCCAGATTTGCTTTTTGCAGGTGATGGAAAAGAAAGTGCCGTGGCTACTAGTTCTTTTAAACCGGATGTAGAGATTGAATTAATCGCACGAAACGATACTGTTTCTTTGATGCCCGGTGTAGCGACAAATGTTTATCGCTATCATGGGCGAGTCCTTCAAGGTCCACCTTCGGCACTTATCAACATGCCAAGCTATCTAGGGCCTACATTGAATTTGGTACAAGGGCAGAAAGTTCGTATCCATTTTCATAATCAGCTGCATGACCCTTGTATTACACATTGGCATGGTATGCATGTGCCTCAAGGAATGGATGGTCACCCGATGTATGCTATTGATGAGAAGGAACGTTTTGTTTATGAATTTGAAGTCAAAAACCCCGCAGGGACCAATTGGTATCATGCTCATACGCATGAGATGACAGCAAAGCAAGTTTATCGTGGACTTGCTGGCCTTATCATTATTGGTGATGAGCAAGAACAAACATTAGAGTTACCGAGAGGTGAGTATGATTTGCCGATCGTAATTCAAGATCGACGTTTTACTGATGATAATCAACTTTATTACCGTCAGCATGGGATGCATGATCGCATGACCGGTTTCTTGGGGGATACGATTTTAGTCAATGGTCAGATTAATGCAACTATTCCTGTAAAAACGCGTGCTTATCGCTTAAGGGTCTTCAATGGCTCCAATTCAAGGATTTATAAATTAGGTTGGGAGGATGGCACGCCACTGGTTGCCATCGGTACCGATGGCGCTTTGTTAGAAAAACCGGAGAGTTATCCCTATATTATGCTCGCACCCGCAGAACGGGTTGAGCTCTGGGTTGATTTTTCAGGACGTGAAATAGGCTCTGAACTGGTGTTGCGCAGTTTGCCCTACCATGGGGCTACCCCGCAAATGGGAATGGGTATGCGCGGTGGAATGGGAGGAGGGATGGGGGGAGAAGCAATGGGTATGATGATGGGGGTTATGGCGCAAGGTGAACCATTTCCGATCGCCAAGTTCCGCATTGCTGAAAAAATCAGTGAATCACCTCAATTACCCCAAACCCTAGTCAAAATGAAGCGATTAACGGAGCGTGATGTTTCCAATCCAGATCGAACCATTCCGATCGCGATTAGCATGGCGCATATGTCCTGGAAGCTCAATGGCCGTTCATTTGAGATGGGTAACGTAATGGATATTGAAAAGATCCCAGTCAATACCATTCAAAAAATTAGAATTTTCCATGAAAACCATGGAATGCACGGAGGGCGAGGTGGAATGGGTGGTGGCATGCGAGGAGGAAGAAGGGGAGGTATGGGCATGATGATGTCGATGGCGCATCCAATCCACCTCCATGGACAACAGTTTCAGATCCTTTCTCGTATTGAAACTAATAAACAAGAAAGTGGTTATGAAACAGTTAAGCAGGGGTTTATCAATAGCGGTTGGAAAGATACGGTATTGGTGATGCCGGGTGAAGAAGTGACGATAATCAAGCCATTTGAGGATTATACGGGTTTGTATCTCTATCATTGCCATAATCTTGAACATGAAGATCTCGGAATGATGCGGAATTTTTTGGTGAGTTGAAGGCAGGACACTGAACGGTTGATGTAACTGAGCACGATAAACGCTTTTACAAACGAAGCGTTAGGAAAAGTAAGGTATACTTTTCGACTTTATTTAATTGCAGAAACTAATTATTTGGCGCACGTCATTTACTATGAAAATTTTTTCTAAATCATCATTTAAGCCTTTTGGAATTGCTTTAATTGCACTCTTTTTCTGGTCTTCACTCAGTTTTGCAAGCAATGAGGCAGATTTTTTTAAGGCGGTTCTAGCCGGTGATAAAGCGACGGTAGAACAACTCTTGACTCAAGGATTAGATATTAATTTAAAGAATCCCGATGGTTTCACAGCACTTGCTGTTGCTTCCCAGAAAGGACATGATGCGTTAGTGAGTTTGTTATTGGATAAGAACGCATTGGTCGATGCTGAAAATATCCAAGGGGGGACTGCGTTGTTGCTTGCAGTCAAAAATGGCCATGCAGCAATCGTTGATGCACTGCTTGCTAAAGGCGCTAACCCCAATTTACAGGCTAAAAATGGATTGTCCCCCCTCATCGTCGCAGCCGCAAAAAATTATACTGCTATTGTTAAAAGTTTAGTGGCGAAGGGAGCAGATCCTGATTTAAGTGATGCGAGTCAAACGACAGCGCTCCATATCGCAGCGCAGAACGGTTACGTCGATATCGTAAATACCTTACTTGCGAGTGGTGCAAAGCCTGATCTTCAAGATGTAAATGGCGCCTCTGCGCTTATTCTTGCAGCTTTGGTAGGCGCTCAGGAAGTGGTTCAGCTACTCCTAGAAAAAGGTGCGCAAGCTGATTTGAAAGCAACGAATGATTTTACCGCATTGATTCTAGCAGCACAGAATGGTCAAACTTCGGTCGTTGAGACGCTGTTAGCAAGGGGAGCGAGCATAAATCAACAAAATCAAGATGGAATTACGGCGTTGATGTGGGCTGCACTACACGATCATATCGATACCGTTAAATTACTAATTGAAAAAGGTGCTGATACTACACTTAAAAGTAAAAGCGATAAAACTGCTTTGGATATGGCAAAAGATCAAGTAATCATTGACTTGTTAAAGTAAGCTAGGAATTAATTTTGTGTTGATAATGTGAAGTGAATTTTGCAAAAGTAATCAAAAATATTCTATAATGGCAAATTAGCTATGTATATTTCATAGCTATTCTCATCGTTCCTGACCTTTCTTCAATTTTCCTTCTTCTGGAAATTGCTTATACCCCTGGTTAGCAGCGATGCATTAATCCTGCGCTAGCGGTATTGGTTGACTCGTTCAATTCATTTCTGCTTGCTTTTTCTTTACTCAAACTTAATTTGGGAAATAACGTGTCTTTTGAAAATTTAAATTTAAACCCAGCAATTATTAAAGCTATCCATGAATTAGGCTACACCATGCCTACACCGATTCAGCAACAAGCAATTCCAGAATTGATCTCAGGACATGATGTAATGGCCTCTGCTCAAACGGGGACAGGTAAAACGGCCGCTTTTATGCTGCCAGCGCTGAACCGACTGGCTACTCCATCTAAAATTCGTAGCCGTGGCCCGCGAGTTCTGGTATTAACGCCTACCCGAGAGTTAGCCCTGCAAGTTTCAGACGCTACCAGCAAGTTTGGTAAATATCTGTCAAACACGAAAGTAGTTAGTATTCTTGGTGGTATGTCCTACCCTTTACAAAATAAATTATTATCACAGGTTGTTGATATTTTGGTTGCAACCCCAGGAAGACTTATTGATCATATACACCGCGGTCGTATTGATTTCTCCCGCTTAGAAATGCTGGTGCTGGATGAAGCAGATCGAATGTTGGATATGGGATTTATCGAAGATGTTGAAGCCATTGCCTCTCGCACCCCTGATACACGCCAAACCTTATTATTCTCGGCAACATTGGATTCATCAATCGACAAGATTGCGTTACGACTATTGAAGTCACCCAAACGTATTCAAGTCGCGCCGTAACATGCAAAACTAGACAATATCGAGCAAAAACTTCATTACGTAGATGACCTTTCGCATAAAAATCGATTATTGAATCATTTGTTACAGGATGAGTCGCTTAAACAAGCAATCGTTTTTACTGCGACGAAGCGGGATGCAGATGCGTTAGCCGATGACTTGGCTGCATCCGGTCATGAAGCGGCAGCATTACATGGTGATATGAATCAGCGCGAACGAACCAGAACATTGACAAGATTAAGAAATGGGCGACTCAAAATCCTCGTTGCTACGGATGTTGCTGCACGGGGTATTGATGTTTCAACTATCACGCATGTTATTAATTTTGATTTACCAAAGTTTGCAGAAGACTATGTTCATCGAATTGGTCGAACGGGGCG
>CAZIDT010000079.1:0-6572 GCA_964537855.1 uncultured Nitrosomonas sp. | reverse complement strand
TTATGGTTAAGAAGAGTTTTTAATCATATTGCCTGATACTCGACCCGATGAGGCGGCTTGGGTAATGCAACGATTGCAAAATAATTTGTCAAAAAACCCTCTATTAGATGGTGACGAAACGCCGATAAAAATTACGTTTAGTGGTGGTATTACCTTGCGTAAATTCCAGGAAGCACAAAATGCAGTCATTAAACGAGCCGACGCAGCGCTATACCGCGCTAAGCAGCAAGGTAAAAATCGGATTGAAATAATGGCATAACATTTCATTATTCTTGGCAATAACTACCAAATAATCATTGTAATTTTTATTCAAATTATGAAATACAGTTCTGGAGTAGTGTAATGGAGGAAGTATTCCTAGGCAGGCAACCCATACTCGATCGCAACCAGAATTTGGTTGCGTTTGAATTATTATTCCGTGCTGGACAAATCAACGAAGCTAATGTCACAAATAATGTGCATGCCTCAGCAAGTGTGATGGTTAATGCTTATGGCCAACTAGATATACAACGCGTACTTGGTCAGCAGAGGGGTTTTATTAATATTAGTACAGAATTGTTAATGAGTGATGCAATACTTTTATTGCCAAGTAATCACATTGTGCTTGAATTACTTGAGTCAATAGAAATTACCGATCAAGTTATTAAACGTTGTTTGGAGCTAAAGCAATTGGGCTATCACCTTGCACTCGATGATGTGACTGAGATCAATGGTCGAACCGAGATGATGCTGCCAATTGTTAATGTTGTAAAACTTGATGTACTTGCAATTGACGAGACTAAATTAAAACAAATTATTAATACATTAAGACGCTGGCCGGTTATTTTATTGGCTGAAAAGGTTGACAGCCCTGAATTGGCAAAAAAATGTACAGCGCTTGGTTTTGACATGTTTCAAGGCTACCATTTTGCAAAACCTGAAATAATCTCAGGTAAACGAGTCGACACGAATAAGCTACCACTATTAAATCTTTTAACGATGGTAATGGGTGATTGCGAAGCTGAAGAAATTGAGCTAGAACTTAAACATCAACCAAATCTTAGCTACAACTTATTGCGTTTAGTTAATTCAGTAAGTTTTGGCCTACAGCAACGAATTAACTCTATTAAACAAGCCGTAATAATCCTTGGTAGGCAACAGCTCCAAAGATGGGTTCAATTATTATTATATACCTCCGATTCTTCAGGTGAAAGTATCTCAAATGCATTAATGCAGACCGCTGCAGTTCGTGGAAAGCTAATGGAGCTTATCGCCCAAATTGATCGGCCTCACGATAAAGCCTATCAAGATCGTGCTTTTATGGTTGGAATTTTTTCATTATTAGACACGCTTCTTGGAATGGAAATGCAGCAGATCGTCGATAAACTTAATGTACCTGAAGAATTAACTCAAGCTTTATTACAAAGATCGGGACGATTGGGGCGCCAGCTTGCTCTTATCGAAGCCAATGAGAAAGGTGATGTTACACAAGTGCAAAATATACTTAAGGAAATCGATTTTATTACCCCATCTCAACTAACTCAGGCAGAATTAGAAGCATTGAGCTGGACGAATAGAATAAACGAAACAGCCCATTGATATCATTGCTACATCTTGTATAGATTAATAGATTTATTGTTTCGATTTTTTACCAAAATTTCTAAGTTGAACCATAGGGTTGGATACAAATTTGCTTAAATCAGAAGATTATGCCATTTGCGGTAGATCATTTCATTTGCCATAAATGCCCTAGTCACATCGACAAGGCTTTCTTATATCCCGTTAATTCAAGATAACCCCGCCCAGCAGGTTGGCCATCGCGTGTAACTGTCACCGCACCCTCCCAGTAAACAGCACCGGTCGATTGACTAGAATCCAATTCCTGATCGTCCATCAAAGGCGTGAGCACCCATTCAGTTTCTCCTGTCATGATGCGCATCGCAACTGGATAATTTGCATCGGTATGCGGCGAGCGCCAGGTTCTGATAGGATGAAAGCTCACTTCATCGGGTGAAAAAATGGTCATATGGCCTGCAGCATCACGTAATCCTGCATAAGCCCAGATCTTTTCGCCTTTTTTTCCACGAATTTGGAAAGCCATCAGCGCAGATCCATTATCGAGATTAATTCCGGTCCAATCCCATCCTTCCGCGTTCGGATCGAGATATTCCGATGACCATTCATGATCGAGCCATGCAGTCCCTTTGACATTGATTGTTTTGCCATCACGGATGATTTTACCCGTCACACTTAAATGCGGTTCACTATAATAGTGGCTCGCTTGCTCTGCTTTCGGTCCTTTTCGGGAGAAACCCGCTTGATCTTGCAGCATTAGCGGTTGAGTCGGTGTGAGGTTTAGCGTTAATGCAAAATCATTGCCTTGCACATAAGTGCGATAGTGTCCATCAGCTTCACGGATAAAATACCAGTCATCCAATTTGACCTCTGTATTACCGGCTTTAGCATAGGCCAGACCGAATCCTTCACGCGCACTTTTCTCTGCGTGTAATAACCGCCCAATGGTTGGATCTGATAGCGCCGCATGGCCAATGATCAAGCGTTTTGGGGCGAATTGGCTGGGGTTGTCTTGATCATATTCGGTAGTGGGTCGAAAGAAGGTAACCTGAAATCCCAATTGTTTATGTTCTGGGGTTTCTAACCACCCCGTGACATACCACCATTCGATTCGGAAATTTTCATGGGCTCCAAAATCCTCTGGAAAATTCAATTGCCGAGGCGTAACCGGTGAAAGTGTTGGTGGTGCTGCAAAGCTAATCCCCAGCCCTATCAACGCGAGTAGAATAAGCAGTAAGCGCATTACCAATCTTCCTTGACTGACTGAACAACTTGTTTTGCGACCGCAGATTTTCCCACTCGATATGCAGTCAGGACTGCTGAGAATAATAAAGCCATGATCATAATGAAGAGCCAACCCCAGGGCATATACAGTTGCATTGTCCAATGGAAGGATTGTGGGTTAACGATATAGATAAGAATCAAACTGATGCTCCCTCCCAAAATAAAACCAATGGAAATACCAAAGCCAGTCAAAAATCCCCCTTCTAAAGTGAGCATCTGGATAATTTGGCTACGGGTTAGACCCATATGGCGTAATATTCCAAATTCCTTAATGCGGGTTAAAACCTGGGCAGAGAAACTGGCTGCGATGCCTAACAACCCAACTAGTACTGCAATGATTTCGAGTAAGTAGGTTACTGCAAAACTCCGGTCAAAGATTTTTAGACTCAGCGCCCTTATCTCATTGGGTTGCCAAAACACCAGCGCTTCTCCAAATGGCAATGATCGCAAAGTACTCATGATCTGTTTTGTCGACACATTTTCGTTTAGCCAAATGGCAGCTTCATTGACATGAGACTCACCCGATACGGTCTGGTAATCGCTGAGTCGCATTTGGATCGCACCAAATTGCCGCCCATAATCACGCCAAACACCCGCTACGATATAATCATGTAATGCTTCACTGATTGGAAGTGTGATCCGCTTTCCTACTTGAAAATCGTAGAGATCAACCATGGCTTCCGATACCCAAATGGGGATTGCATCGCTATCGGTCAGAATTTCTGCTGGCAGAAAATCATCGGTTAAAGGTAATACACTACCCGGATCTTTTTTATCAATGGGGCGAGCGAATAACGTAACCGTTGGCCGTGCCGGATCTAAGCTAATCTGCTGTGAGTAGATAAAATCGATTCGCTCGATACCATGCGCATTAGCTAATGCAGCTTGCTCTGATCGAGTAAATCCGATTATGTCCTGGCGTAGCTCGGTTCTAACGTAAATATCGGCTGGCAAGATATGATCTAGCCAATGTTCAATCGATACACGGAAACTGGCAACCATGATCGCCATGGCAACCATCAAACTAAAACTAGCCAAGACACCGCCCAGCGCAATCGCTGCTTGATGGGATGCATTGCTCAATCTTGCCAATACTAAGACAGTTAGAATATTTCGTGGATAACGACTAGCTAACTTCAGTAGCGCCGAAAAGAATAACGTTGCTAACGTCGGCATCCACCCAATTCCACCGATTAGCAATAAAGCTACTGCAAAATAACCAAACAAAGGTAGCTCTGCAATTGGCGGAAGTTGCGTAAAGATCAAAGCTAGAACAATGCAAATCGAGGCTATCCAGGGTTTATTCAATTTAGTCAGAGAAAAGGTCTCGCTACCTGATTTGAGTGCTTGGGCAGGATGAGCTTTGGCCGCCTCCCAGGCAGGTGCGATGCTCGCCATTAGCGTTACACTCATTCCTAATATTAAAAATACCAACGTAAGCCAAGGATCAAATTGAATGCTGGGTCGAATATCGGGGAAAAACCCCGCTCCCAAATCACCGCCTAAGAAATGCAAGGCCGTTAGGGCGAAACCATAACCCAGCGCAATGCCTAAGATAGCGCCTAACAACCCGAGTAAGCTGCTTTCCTTTAACATTTGCAGCAAAATCTGATTCGTTGTCATGCCTAGTACACGCAATAAAGCAAGCTGTGGTCTGCGCTGCAGCGTAGCGAGGAATTGCGTTGCAAACACCAAGAATATGCCTGTAAATAAAGCCACCAACGCCAGCACATTAAGATTGATCCGATAGGCGCGTGACATGTTGTTGATTCGTTTCTCCTGATCAATGGTTTCGGCCACGAGATATTGGAAAGATAATTCTTTCTCTAATGTAGTCTTGAATTGATCCAGGTTAACTTGCTGCTTTAATTTAAGATCAATCCGCGAAAGAAGTCCGATGTGATCAAAATGCCACTGCGCCGCACCGATATCCATGACGGCGAGACGTTGCCCTGGATTGGAACGTACTAACCCACCAGCCACCCTTAAGGTGATCGTTTTAGTGCCCAAGCGTAAAGCCAGGCTATCACCTTGTTCAACGTTTAACCATTCCATCGCAGCGGGAGACAGAAAAATAGCATCGATTGCTAAGGTATCAAAATTCCGATCTTCTGCCGGCACACCGACGATATCTGGCGTCATAGCCAGCGCACGAAAAACATCAATCCCGAGTATTTTGAGCATACTATTGCGTGTGTCATCCGACCGACCCGGGATTGCAGCTTGAATTTCCAGCACCGGACTGGCCAATTCAACGCCCTCACGCTGTGCAAGTTTAGGATAAAGCATCTCATCGAAGGTAGGTTGAACCGCTCGCACCTGCAAGTCCGATTGCCCAGATAGGCTTTTTACCGCTGAAGAAAATTCATGGATCGCTGCTGAGTTGATGAGCTGAATCGAAAAACCCAGCGCAATACCTAAAGCGATGGCAATTATGACCATCACTACTTGCAAACGATGGCTCTGCCACTGTCCTTGTAATAACCATTGTGATAATAGATTAGGCTTCATTACACTCAAGAGCGGTCAATTGAAGATAAGCCCGATGCGGTTAATTGCAAAACACGATCAGCGGTTTGGGCTGCAAACTGAGAGTGGGTCACAATAATCGCTGCAGCACCGCTAGCTTTGATTTCAGTTTGAAGCAAGTTAAGAATATCGCGCGCTGTTTCCGGATCAAGATTCCCAGTGGGTTCATCCGCTAGAATTAATTTCGGTTGGTGCACTAACGCGCGGGCAATGGCAACCCGCTGCAATTCACCGCCCGATAATTGATGTGGAAAATCCTGTCCACGGTCAGCCAAACCAACCGCCCTTAACATCGTCTGAGCACGATCGATGGGGTATTGATTCAATAACAAAGGTAGCGCTACATTCTGGTGTATCGTTAAATGCGGAAGAATATGAAATGCTTGAAAGATAAAACCAAAATGCTTCCGCCTCAGCAGCGTTGCAGCATTATCATCCTTCGGCAATAACGTTCCATTAATCAAAACTTCCCCTTCATCTGGGAAATCTAATCCAGCGATTAAATTCAACAATGTGGATTTACCGATACCCGACTCACCGGTAATTGCAACATATTCACCGTGCTGGAGCGAGAAAGATAAGCGAGAGAATATCTGCCGTTTACTTGCAAAAGCCTTATCAAGATTTCTTAATTCAAGCGCAAAAGAACATTCCATGTAAATTAATTGTTACCAAAGGATACTTTATAGAAAACTGAAATGCGATATCGCACTTCATATCAAAAACAAGGCGATAAATTGCTATTTAATCAAATGATCAATCATCATGACCCGCTTTAACATAACAAGGTTCAAATTAACGCAATAAGGTACTCACTCTAATTCTACAGAGATGGTTAATTATTAAGACTCTATTTTGCAGTTATTAATCTCATTAAACGATGATTTATTGACAACATAGCTGAGTAATTCACTTTTAATGCAATCACTCACTACTCGATTCAGTTTTATAACCATCCAGGAGCACACTAGACTTAAGAAAGGTGCGAAGTACTTGCTTACCATATTAATGGTTGTGAGTCTGATGCTATCTTCTCGTTCAGTCTTTTCCAGTGAAAGCATTGAATATCAGGTCAAAGCGGCATTCATCTCAAATTTTATCGCATTTACTTCATGGCCAGGTGATTTCAATGAAAGCATCCAATTATGTGTTTACGGTGAAGATATGTTTGGCACAAGCCTGGATCAAATAGCACAAAAACCAAA